>JBDTMS010000108.1:0-9291 GCA_039934195.1 Betaproteobacteria bacterium | reverse complement strand
CGTAGATCGTGATGACTTCGCGCTTCTTCGGCTCTTCGATCATGTCGTTGTAGTGAAAACCCCACCACGCTGCGGCATTGCTGCCGAAACTCTTGCCGGGAAATTTCGGATTGCCGGACGGCCGCGGCTTCACGTCGAGGATGCGCACCTCGAGCACGTCGCCGGGCTCCGCGCCTTTCACTGCGACCGGGCCGGTGCAGATGTGTACGCCCAGACCTTCGCCGGCGCCACGCCCGAACAGCGACGCGTCCATCGGACCGGCGCCGCGGCGATTGACGCCTTTGCGTTTCTTGTCCCAGTAGAAAACGCTCTCCGCGCCGGGATCGTTCTTGATCATGCGTTCGAAATCATCGTATGCGTGATGCGTCAGCGTTTCCAGCGTGACGAAATCGCCTGACTGCACTTCCACCAGCGGCTTCAGATTTTTGCTGAAATAACCCCAGTGCACCGTCTGCGCAGTGGCGGGGATATGGTAGTGATTGATCGTCGCGCGTTTGAAGTCGGTCTGCGCATGCGCGAGCGATGCGGCGCCCATGCTGCCGAGCGCGGCCGTTGCTGTTCCCGCAAAAGCGCCTTGCAGAAAGCCGCGCCGCGAAGGATCAGAAATCGGTGAAGGGGTCGACGAAATCGATGCGGCGTCGTCGGATGGTGTCGCGTTGTTGTCGTCCATGCAGCGGGCTCCTCCAGGTTGAACGTGGATGGGTCGAAGGCATTGCCTTCGCGTCCACCCTTCGCAAAACGAGGGCCCGCTAGGCCGTCTCCTTGGCAGCAGGTGAAGTGCCGTAAGGCCTCAAGGAGTTAGTGCCGAAAGCGGCCACGCGGGGGAGAGAGAAATGCGGTCATGCCGCACCAAACAAGTTCTGATGCTTGACGCCGGGCCCCAAAACGAAGCAGGGGGTGGATGGGGTAAGAAGAGGGCAGGGCATACTTGCGCGAACGCCGCATGGCATAGCGATGCGTTTACGCGATTCAGCGCGCGGGCGGCTTATTCTATGTTCGCAAGATGGATGAGGGCATCGTCGGCGAGGCGAAATATCGTCCAATCATCCAGCGGCACCGCGCCGAGGGATTTGTAGAAATCGATCGCAGGCGTATTCCAATCGAGGACCGACCATTCGACACGGCCACAGCCGCGCGCATGCGCGATGCGGGCGACGTGCAGCAGCAATGCTTTGCCATAGCCGCAACCGCGGTGCTCCGGCTTGACGAAGATGTCTTCCAGCCAGATGCCGGACTTGCCGAGGAAGGTGGAAAAGTTCGGGACGAAAACTGCGAGCCCGACCGGCACCTGTTGGGTGAACGCGATCACTACATCCGCGCCGCGGTTCGCGCCGAACAAAGACTCGCGCAAGCCGGCTTCGGTTGCGGTGACGAGGTGGCTGAGCTTTTCGTATTCGGCGAGGCCGCGGATCAGGTCCAGAATCAGTGGAACGTCGTCCGCAGTGGCCGCGCGAATTAGCGCGGGTGAGGTAGGTTTTTCGGTCATGTCGTGCGAGGCAATTCAATGTTGATCACGCGACTCTAGCAGACTCGGCCGACCTTATTCAGAGATCAGCAGCGCCCACGGCCAAGTCGCAAACAGTTGTGCAACCGCAATGCTCGCTTGTCCATCGACAACGTTGGCCTGCACGCTTTCTCCGGTTAGCGCATTGGTCCATGCGCCGGCATGCGGAACGTAGATGCGAGTGTCTTCCCATGCATCCGCGCCGTGCGGAATCGCCTCGCCGCTGCTCAGGCGCGCGAACCAGCGGCCGACAGCGATCACGACATCGATGCCCTCGTGCGAACGCGAAAACGCGCAGAGCGACTCGACGCGCGAACCGGATACATGCAGTGGAACATACTGACCGAAGCGAAACTGGGCATCGAAGCGGTTGCGCAGTGTCAGCGTCCGCCAAGTCAGATACAGCTTGATGCGACCGTCCTCGAGGCTCGCCCCCAGCGCGGTCGCGTATGCGTGCAGCGCATTCGGCGACATGCGGTGTGCCTTTCGCACCTCATCGATCAATTGCTCGCGCTGCTCGTAATCGACCGACTGCCGATTGTCCGGATCGACCAGGTTGAAGCTCCATAGCTCGGTGCCCTGATACAGGTCCGGCACACCGGGCACCGTCAGCTTGAGCAGCAATTGCGACAGGCTGTTGAGCAAACCGGAGCGCGCGATCTTCCGTTGCAGCGGCAGAAACTCGGCTATGAATGGATTCTCCGGCGCGGGATCGAGCAGCGTGCCGATGAAGCTCAACATCGCCTGTTCATACGCCTCGTTGTTGTTGATCCACGAGGTGTGCACCTTGGCTTCGCGCAACGCTTTCAGCATGTACTGGTCGATGCGCTTGCGAAAGCGCTCGAGGCCCTCTGCGTTCAGCGTTTCCAGCGGCCACGCGCCGAGCAGCGTCTGATAGAGCAGGTATTCGTCATTGCGATCCGGCGCCTGCGCATCGTCGACCCGCGTCTTGGCCGCCTTGTTGATACGGTCCCAGCGAATTACGTTCGCTCGCCATTCTTCCGGCAACTCGGACAGCACATCGATGCGCGCGCGCACGTCTTCCGATCGCTTGCTGTCGTGCGTGGACGTGGTCAGCATCGAATGCGACCACAGGCGTTGCCGCTCGCGGTTGGCGAGATGGAATTTCATCAGCGGCACGCCGAACACGCGGGGATCGCCGCCGACTTCGTTGAGTGAGGTAAGCCGCGTGTAGATATAAAAAGAGGTGTCTTCCAGGCCTTTCGCCATGACCGGCGAGGTGTACTGCTGCAGCTTCATCGCGAAGGCGACGACGGCGTCGCGATACGCGTCGCTCTTGCCTTCTGCGATGGTGGTCAAGAACGTCTCGCGTACGAATTCGAACACGCTCACATCGGCAGCCTGGCTGCGTTTCTTTGCCGCATCGACGGCGGCATTGATGTACTGGCGGTCGACGTCAGAGACGTGCCCGGGCGCGATGTAAGTGCGGTAGACGGGAAAGCTGGCGACGACTTCACGCAGTGCATAGCGCAGAGCGTTGTAGGTGAAGTCGTAGGTGCGACGATCGGCCTCTGCGATTTTCAGCAATGCGCTCGCCAACACATTGAGCTCGCCGGCAAGCGCCGTGCGCATGATCATGCGTTTACTACGATAGAGCAACTCGGGAAACGGCACGCTGGATTGCGCGAAGGCGCGGTAAGTGCGCTCCATGCGCGTCGCCGCACCGGGATCGACGAAGACGCCGTTTAGCAGCGCCCCGAAGTCGTATCCTGTCGTGCCATGCACCGGCCAGTCGGCTGGAAGATGCTCGCCCTCTCCGAGAATCTTTTCGACCACGACGTATGTCGTGAGCGGATCGGTGGTCCCGCTGTCCGTCCCTGCTGCCGTCGCCGATTGCGTTTGCAGCCGGCGGAAATATTGTGCTGGATCGTAGAGTCCGTCCGGGTGATCGATGCGCAATCCATCGACTTTGCCTTCCTGCAGCCAGCGCAGCACCAGCGCATGCGTGGCGGTGAACACCTGCGGGTCTTCCATGCGCAGCGCGGCAAGGTCATGGATGTCGAAGAAGCGGCGATAGTTGATATCGTCCGACGCGACGCGCCAGTACGCCAGACGATAAGCCTGCGCACCTAGCAGCGCGTGCAGCGCATCGAAGCTGGAAGGCTCGCCCTGCGTGCCGGCAATCTGCGCGACGTTCTCGACTATGAAATGCGCGATGTCGGGTGAGCGCGCGTGTACCGCTGCGAGATGGCGTTTGTGCAAATCCTTATCGCGTTGGCGTTCGGCGCGGCGTTCCGGATCGGCGTCGTCGCGCGCCGGCAGATGACCGAAGGCGGTGATCAAGCTGCGCAACTCGAGGACGTCGGCGTGATTGCTGTCCAGCCGGGCATCGAGGCGCTCGACGCCGGGACTGAGAATGCGCGGATACTCGCCCGGATCGACCGGAAAGCGATGATCGAAATACCACACGCTGAATTCGCCGCGTTCGGCATCGAACTGCAGCTTGAGCTCGCCGCGCTCCAGCACAGCCCCGTATTGATCGCCGAGAACGGGCACCAGCACTTTGCCGTGCAGGGCAGGTTTGAGCGGATGCCAGTCGATGTCGAAGAAGCCGGCGTACGCAGACGCCTCGCCGTTCTCCAATACGTCGAGCCACCATTGATTGTCGGCACCCATCACGCCCATGTGATTGGGCACGATGTCGAGCACCTGTCCCATGCCGTGCGCTTTCAGCGCGGCGACGTACGCGTCGAACTCTGCCTCGTTGCCGATCTCGGGATTCAGTGCATTGTGGTCTGTGATGTCGTAGCCGTGCGTGCTGCCCGGCCGCGCTTTGAGGTACGGCGATGCATAGACGTGCGTGATGCCGAGGCGGCTCAGATACGGAACGATTCGCGTCGCCTGCGCGAAGGTGAACGTGCGATTGAACTGCAGTCGATAGGTGGCACGCGGCACGATCGGCTGGCGCTGTGGCGCTTCGCGATCCCACGGTTCGGCTTTCGGTTTAATCGCCATGCCGCGTTCCTGCTGGAGCGCCTGGCGAAGCGCAACGACGCGCGGATCATCGCCCCATTCTTCGATGTTGAGCGGTAGCTTGCGGCGCCAGTTCGGATAGCTGTCGGTGGTGGCCGGCATGTTGACTTGCTCGAGCTGGCCGAACACGTCTTCGGGCTGCACCACCATGATTTTCGATGGCGTGCGCGAAAGGTATATCTGAATCGCGAGCGCGAGCTCCGATGTCATCTCAGGTGCGGATGAAGAATGCACGCTGACACCGGGCGGCAACAAATTTTCGCGCTCCAGCGCCAGCAGCAATCGCGCACGTTCTTCCGCGCGGCGAATCAACTGAGCCGAGCGTACTTCATCCGACGGAAACAAATTCAGGCTGACTCGCGTATCGAGGTCGTGGCCGAGCCAGTAGCCTTTCAGCGTGGGCAGATCGTGTGTAGTCGCCGCGACCAGCGCCTGTACAGGATAGGCCGACGGCGGCTTGAAGCTGCCGTCGTTGTCTTTTTCGAACAGCAGCACGCGATAGGACAGCACGCCGAGCGGTTCGGTCGCAGCGCGCAGCGCATCGGGAACGGTGCCGAGATCTTCACCGATCACCATGCATTGGTTACGGTGGCTTTCCAGCGCGAGAATGCCGAGCAGATCGCGCATCGGATAGTAGACATACGCGCCTTCGTCAGCCGATTTTCCCGGCGGCACCCAGTACAAGCGCAACAGCCCCATCACGTGATCGATGCGCAGGCCGCCGGCGCTGCGCATGTTCGCGCGCAACAGCGCGATGAACGGCGCATAGGCGAGATCGCGCAACCGATGCGGAATCATCGGCGGCAATCCCCAGTCCTGCCCTTTCATGTTGAAGTCGTCCGGCGGCGCGCCGATGCTCGCGTCCTTCGCGTAGAGATCTTGGAACGACCATACCTCCGCACCGCCGCGATCGACGCTGACCGCCAGGTCTTGATACACGCCGACGCCGAGCCCAAGATCCCAGGCGCGCTTGCCGACCGCTTCGAGCTGCAGCTCGCATTCGCGCTGCAGCCACGCAAAGAAATCGATGCGCTTACGATTTGCGCGAGCGAACTCGCCTACTGCAGCCGAGGTGGGATCGCGGAAAGATTCGGGCCACACCGGCCAGCCCCACAGCGCTGCGTCCTGCTTGAGAAAATGTTCATGCAGCGCGTGATACAGCGCGAAGCGCTCGAGCGCCGGCCCGCCGCTGCGCTGCCATTGCGTGAACGCCTGCCATGCCTCGCGTCGCATGGTACGGTCGCTATCGAATTGCTCGAACACGAGCTCGAGCACGGCGAGCTTGTCTGCGGTGACTGCGACGTAATCGACCAACTCGGCGGCACGCAGCGCGCGCAGACGTGCTTGGAACTCACCACCGTTGACCAGCGCTTGCGCGGCACCGGCGCTTGCAAATCCCGTCACCGCCTCGACGTCGAGATACAGAACATTGTTGAACAGGCGGCTGGACGGGCTGTACGGGCTGCAGTGCTGCGGATTGCTGGGAAACAGCGCGTGCAACGGATTGACGCCGATGATGCCTGCGCCGGCAGCGGCGGAGCGCTCGATGACCGCCTTCAAGTCAGTAAAGTCGCCGATGCCCCAGTTGCGCTGGCTGCGCACAGCGTAGAGCTGAACGACCGGCCCCCACACACGCCCGTCGCCCTTCAACGCTTCGGGCTCATAGCAAGTGCTCGGCGTGACGATCAGCCCCATCGACGCGTTGAGATCGGGGCCGTCGACCATGAAGCGGTGGTAGCCGAGTGGCAACTGCTGGCGCAACGGGAAGCTGACGGCGCGATAGCGGTCGCGAATTGCATGGTCGCCGACGCTGGTCAATTCCGACGGACGCAGCATTCCGCGATGAACTTGGCCGTTCTCCAATCGCAAGGTCCATGCATGCGACTCGCGCGCGTGGCGGGCCGCGACATGCAGCGTGATCGGATAAGGCGGTGCGCCGACTTGAATAACGGCAACCGGAGGCAAGCCCGCGAGCCAATCGCGAGCGTTCAACGTTTCTAGCGCGCGATCGAGATTGCCGGTGTCGATACCCATTGCGGCCAGCAATGCCAGCCGTGTGGATTCCGAAGTTTCGTGCGGGTTACCCCAAATGTCGGTGTAGTCGCGCGAGATCCCGGTCAAATCGCACAGCGATTCCAGTGCGCTCAAGTGGCCGGCTCCAGATACCACGCGACGGTCCACGACAGGAGCTGCGATCGCTGCAGCCGATCCTCCGCCTCCGGTGGGCAAATGTAGAGTGGCTGGCCCGCCGGCGCGGCCGACAAGCCGGCGTCACCGTGACCCAGGTTCGCGTACAAGCTCAGCCGGCTGCCATCGCCGAGCTCCCAGTGTGCCGTGAGTGCGCTCTCGCTCAACACGTCGAACGACCCTGCGCTCCCGCGCAGGCCGGAGGTTCGCGGCCAGATTTGCTGCCGGCGCACCAGCAACAGTTCGCGGTAAAACGCGAGCCAGCCCGCGTGCGGATCGCGTGTCAGCGAGGTCCAGTCGAGTTTGCTGCTGGCGAACGTGCGCGGATCATTCGGATCGGGAATTTGCGCTTGCGCCGCCGGGTCGCTGAAGCGGGCGAAGCGCGCGAACTCGCGTCGGCGGCCGTTGGTCACCGCTTCGGCGAGCTCGGGGCCGAAGTCGCAGAAAAAAGGAAACGGGGTCGCAGCCGCAAATTCTTCGCCCATGAACAGCAGCGGCGGCGACGGTGCGAGCAACAGCACCGTGGTCGCTGCCTTCAGCGCCTGCTCCGATACAATGGCGCAAAGGCGATCGCCGAATGCGCGGTTGCCGACTTGATCGTGATTCTGCAAGAACGGCACGAACGCCGCCGGCGGCAGGGACGCGCTGCGCTCGCCGCGTGCATTGCCAGCGCGGTGTTGCGAAGGTTCGCCTTGATAGGCGAACCCTTCGGTCAAGCAGCGCCCGAGGTGGCGAACGGTGTCCTTCGCGTAATCTTCGTAATAGCCGTCGCGCTCACCAGTCAGCAGGATATGGAAGACGTGATGCGCATCGTCGTTCCATTGCGCGTCGTACAGCTCAACGCGATTTCGCTGGTCGCGCTTCAAATACTTCGCCTGGTTGGCGTCGTTTTCCAAAACCAGATGCACAGCGCGATCGCGTCCCGGTCCGTTGCGTACCGCTTGCGCGAGCTCGGTCAACACATCCGGCTGCGAATCATCGACGATCGCGTGCACGGCATCGAATCGCAATCCGTCGAAGTGAAACTCTTCTAGCCAGTAGAGCGCGTTGTGGATCACGAAGTCGCGCACCTGGCGGCTGCCTTCCGCGTCATAGTTGATCGCCGCGCCCCAGGGCGTGTGATGACGTTCGTTGAAGAACGCCTTGGCGTACGCGTGCAGGTAATTGCCTTCCGGCCCGAAGTGGTTGTACACCACGTCGAGCAGCACCATGAGGCCGCGCTCGTGCGCCTGCTCGATCAGCCGCTTGAGATCCTCCGGACGGCCGTAACTCGAATCGGGCGCAAACGGCAGCACGCCGTCGTATCCCCAATTACGCTTGCCGGGAAAATCCGACAGCGGCATCAGCTCGATCGCGGTCACGCCGAGGTCGGATAAATAATCCAGCCGCTCGGCAACGCCGGCATACGTGCCCGACGGCGAGAACGAGCCGACGTGCAGCTCGTAGATCACCGCTTCTTCCCATGGCCGGCCGCGCCAGTAGTGATCTTGCCAAGCGAATCGCGCGGGATCGACCACTTCGCTGTGACCGTGAATATCATCGGGATTGAATCGCGACGCGGGGTCGGGTACTTGCAGATCACCGTCGATGCGATAACGGTAACGTTTGCCGTGCGGCGCTGCGTGCGCGAGCTCGTACCAGCCGTCGGCACCGGGATTCATCGGCAACGAAGCAGCATCGTCGCCGAGGCAGAGATCGACGCGTTGTGCGGACGGCGCCCAGAGACGAAACAGCGTGCTGCCATCGTCCTGGATCTGCGCGCCGAAGGGCATGCGATGGATGCGTTTCATGTTCCTCGTCCCTGACGCTGCAGCAATGCGAGCGAGCGACCCTGCAGTGGGTAGACCGATTGCGCTTCGAACACGCCGTCAGGGCTCAGGCCTTCTTCGTAGCCGGTATCGAGCAGCATGAGCCAGCGCGAGTCCGCGGAGAAGTGCGGCAGGGTGAACGGAATCTCTTCGTGATGCGCATTGAACAGCACCAGGAAATCGTTATCGACCAGTGGCTGGCCGTGCTGATCGGTTTCGGTCAAGCCTTCGCCGGCGAGATACATGCCGAGAGCGCGGGCGAATTCCTGTTCCCATTCCTGCTCGGTCATTTCGGTGCCGTCGGGTTTCAGCCACGCGATATCCTTCACCGCCCCGTGCAGTTGACGCCCGTCGAAGAAATTGCGGCGATGGAAGACCGGATGCTCGCGACGCAGCCGGATGATGCGGCGAGAGAACTCGAGCAACTTCGCGCGCGGCTCATCGAGATTCCAATCCACCCACGAGATGGCGTTGTCCTGACAATAAGCGTTGTTGTTGCCTCCCTGCGTGCGGCCCAGCTCATCGCCGGCGACGATCATCGGAATACCTTGCGACAATATTAGGGTGGCAAGCAGGTTGCGCTTCTGGCGCTCGCGCAGCGCATTGATGGCGGGATCGTCGGTGGGACCTTCGGCACCGGAATTCCATGAGCGATTGTTGTCGTTGCCATCGCGGTTGTCTTCGCCATTGGCTTCGTTATGCTTGCCGTTGTAGCTCACCAGGTCATTGAGGGTAAAGCCGTCGTGTGCGGTAATGAAGTTGACGCTCGCGTAGGGCTTGCGGCCGTTATGACCGTAG
>JBDTMS010000107.1:0-9292 GCA_039934195.1 Betaproteobacteria bacterium | reverse complement strand
ATCTGCATGCCGACCGGCAGCCCATCGCCATCAAAGCCGCATGGCACTGCGAGCGAAGGCAGGCCGGTCAAGCTCGGTACACCGGTGAACTGCATGATCGCGGACAGCATGTCTTCTTCGACGCCGTTCTCGATCACCACTTTCATGTCGCCGACGCGGGTAGCGGTAAACGGCAAGGTCGGGCAGATGAACACGTCGACGCTCTTGAACGCTTCCAGAAATTCGCGTCTGAGCAGACTGCGGTAACGCTGCGCCTGCAGATAATGCGTTGCGAACAACATCTCGCCGATCTCGAGCAAGGTGCGCACATCGGCGCCGTAGTCGTCCGGACGCTCGCGCAGCCAGCGCTGGTGGTAGGTACTCGGCTCCGCCGATTCGATCGTTAGCTGCGCCGAAATGTTGCCGTGGATGTTCTCGATATTGACATAGACGATGGTCGCGCCCAGATCCTCGAACGTCTCCAGCGCGGTCTGTACGGCGTCGTGTACCGGCTTCTGCAAATGATGAAAAAAATAGCCCGGAACGACACCGATCCGCAGGCCGCCAACGCCGAGGCCGAGGTCTGCGGTGTAATCGACGACGGGCGCGCTGGAGCTGCTGGCGTCTTTCGGATCCGGCCCGGCGATGGCGTTGAACATGATCGCGCAGTCTTCCACTGTGCGCGTCATCGGTCCTGCGGTGTCCATACTCCATGCAAGCGGGATGATGCCTGCGTTGCTGACGCGCCCATAGGTGGGTCGAATGCCGACGATGCCGTTGATTGCCGAAGGCAGACGGATCGACCCGCCGGTGTCCGTGCCGATCGCGCCGTAACAGGTGCGCGCGGCAACCGCTGCGCCCGAACCGCCGCTCGACCCGGCCGGGAAGCGTTCGGTGTCCCACGGATTGCGCACCGAGCCGTAATGCGGATTTGCCGACGTCCCGCCCCACGCGAACTCATGCATGTTGGTCTTGCCGACGAAGATGGCGCCGGCTTGCCGCAGACGCGCGGTCACGGTCGCGTCTTCGTCGGGAATCCAGTCACGCAAAATCTTGCTGCCGGCAGTCGTCGCCAGGCCGCGCACCGCCACGTTGTCTTTCAATCCGATGGGAATGCCGTGCAGCGGACCAAGCCAATGGCCCGCCCGGATCATCATTTCGGAGGCCTTTGCTACGGCACGCGCCTGCTCCGCATACACGCTGATATACGCGGCGAGCTTGTCGTTGACGGCTGCGATCCGGTCCAAGCATGCGTCGACCAGCTCGACTGGGGAGATTTCTCCTGCGCGCACGCGTTGCGATGCCTCAGCCAACGTGAGTTGAGCGAGCTGAATTTTGTCGCTGGCCATCGGTCAGCCTTTCTCTTCGGTTTGAACGGGGTGCACGAACACAGTCGCCGGCGTGACCGTCCAATGTTCCGCCGCGCTCATCTTGCGGCTGAGCTCGTTGGCATCGCGCACCCACGCATCCAGAGTCGGCGCGATGACGTCCTCGCGGCCCGGCGCGAGAGGAAGCGCGGCGATATCGGCCAGGGTCCGCACCAAAGCAGCATCGATCGCTGCAGACTTACTCATAGCATTCCCCTTCTCTTGATGGATACACAGTCATCCGCTACAGCGTAGCAACGTGCTGGACGGACCGATTTGACTGGAAAGTATTTGAACACGGATTAGGCTGTCAAGCACGACACCTGTATACGCATGAAACGGCACGGCGGCGTCGGTCGCCTTCGCTCTGCGTGTATCGTGCGCACGCTTCGATGCCACGATAAGCAGTTACCCAAAAAGAAAAAAGGCGGGCCTCGCGGCTCGCCTTTTCTGTTCAACCGACGGCAGCGTTACTGCTGGACCGCCTTTTTGTGTTTCTTCTTGCTGCTTTTTTCTTCGTTCAGCGCGCGGCCGGGTCTGTCGGCCTTGCCGGTGGTAACTGCGCTTTTGTCCTCGTCAACCGTGCGTCCGGGCTGCGAGCTCGCACCGCGTGACTTGACGCTATCGTCGATCGCGCGGCCGGGCTTATCGGTCGCACCGCCCGACTTCACCGCTTCGTCCGCAAAGGCGCCGGTGGTGATTGTCGCAAAGGCCGCTGCAACGACGGACAACACGATCTTGCTGGTAATGCGGGATTGCACTGACATCGTCGAATCTCCTCTAAAGAAGCCCTGATGTTTCGTGAGCACCATGCCCACGAGCCCAGACTACGGGACGATGTCTTCGGACTCCCGTGCAAATTGCCGGTGCAGAGCGTAATAATTTACAGGCATAAAGCGCCACTTATCTATACCCGCCACGACGCAATGGGCGCGGGTTCAAATCAGCGAAGCCTCGCCGCTTGCTTTCGCATCCAACCGTGTCTTGCCTAGCGCAGGCCATGCATCAACCTGCAGCGCTACTGGGCAGGCTCACGAATCAGGTCCGTCGTCACCGGTTGTTTCACGCCGCTGACGCTTGCACCGTCGGTTCGGCGCAGGCTCCAGAACGCTAGCGATGACAGCATTGTCAGCGCTGCCAGCGTAAGAAACGCGGCGTGCAATGCGTGCGTCACCGCGACGCGATCGGTTTGCGGTAGATCGCCCAGATACCACGCGGCGATCAGCGAACCGCAGGCCAGCCCGAAGCTCATCGACAGTTGCTGCATCGAGCTGGCGATCGTACTGGCCATGCTCGCGTCGCGGCTTTCGATATCGGCGTACGCCATCGAATTCACGCTGGTGAATTGCAGCGAATTGAAGAAGCCCTGCGCGAGCCCCAGCAACACCACGAACGCCAGCGGCGTTCCCTCGCGAACCAGCGCGAACAAACTGATCGTGAGGCCCATCATCACGGTATTGACGACCAGAATGCGGCGGTACCCGAAGCGTTTGAGCAAACGCGGCGCGATGAGCTTCATCCCCATCGCCGCGGCAGCGGCGGGCATCATCAATAGTCCGGATTGCCAAGCCGGCAAGCCCAGTCCGAGCTGATACAGAAGCGGCAACAGAAACGGCAGCCCGCCGATGCCCAATCGCGTGAAGAAGCCGCCCGTCACCGAAACGCGAAACGTTCGTACTTTGAATAGCGCCAGTTGCAGCAACGGGTACGCAGTGCGGTTCGCATGCAATACGTAGGCCGCCAACAAGCCGATAGCCAGCAGCAACAGCACGCACATCGACGTTGTATCGAGCTGGTGTTCGCCGAACACTTCCAGCAGCCAGGAGAGCAGCGCCGTTCCCGATCCGAACAACGCAAGCCCGATCACGTCCAGCGGTCGCGGCGCATCTCCGCGGTAATCCGGCATGTGACGATGGATGAGCCACAGCGCGGCCAGACCGACCGGGACGTTCACGAAGAAGATCTCGCGCCACGATAACCAGTGGACAATAAGGCCGCCGACCGTCGGACCCAACAGCGGTCCGATCAGCGCTGGGATGATGACGAAATTCATTGCGGCGAGCAGCTCCGATTTCGCGAACGTGCGCACGATCGCAAGCCGGCCAACCGGCGTCATCATGGCAGCGCCCAGGCCTTGCACAATGCGGGCTGCCACCAGCGCGGGTACATTGACTGCGAGACCGCACATGATCGATGCACCGGTGAATACGGCGACGGCGATGGCGAATACACGCCGACTGCCGAACCGGTCCGCCATCCAGCCGCTGATCGGGATGCCCACAGCTAGGCTCAAGATGTAGCTGGTGACCACCGCCTTCAGGCTCAGCGGCGTGACATGAAGACTCGCCGCCATCGTCGGCACCGCGGTGTTGACGATGGTGGAATCGAGCTGTTCCATGAACAGCACGGTGGCGACGAGCCACGGCAAATAGCGTTTAACGGTTTCCCTAGAGGTTGTAGTCACTGGAAGTTGAAGTCACTGGCGCAGGCAAAGTCAATCTTGCTAGGAAAGTGCGCAAGCGCTTCAAGTTCCGCTGCGACGTGCAACGTGTGTGCGAGTCTCCGCGCCTGTGCCATCGGCCCGTCCCGTGAATTTTCCCGCCATCGCGCGCGTACTTGTTACGCGATTTGCGTAGTCGCCATCGGTACTCTGCAGTTGTGGGTTTGGCCCACGTCAACCAACCGAATGGAGATAAACATGAACGCTAAATTGATCGCTGCAGTTGTCGCCACCCTGGTCTGCGTCTCGGCACACGCTGAACAACCGTATGGACGCGACAGTGTTTACGCAGGCAGAGGTTCCGTATCGAGCTCGGCTGCATCCGGGCCGGCGATCGCCAAGTATGGCCGCGATAGTGTGTACGCTACCGGCACTCCGGTAAGGCAATCACAGCCGACAATGCAAGCCGGTGACTTCAGCTACAAGTTCGGCCGCGCGTGATCTTAGCGTGTCGGTAATCGAATCCGTCCGGCGCGGGCCAAGCGCTGGGCGGTTTGGTTTCCCGCCTGAGGCCTCAGCGAAAAAAACCCAAATCTCTGCGCGTTAGTTATCTATGCGCCTTAGTCGATGACGACGCCATCCAAGCTAGCGGTCGGCTTGGGATAGCGCATTTTTAAACTCTTCAGCGTCTCGTACAAGATCCTGCCGATCAGCAGATTGCGATTGGTCTTCGAGTTCGCCGGAATCACATACCACGGCGCGCCCTCGGTCGAGGTCGCCGACAACGCGTTCGCGTAAGCCTTGATGTATTCCGGCCATAGCTTGCGCTCCGCGAGATCGGCGGGGTTGAACTTCCACTGTTTCTCGGGATCATCGAGACGCTCTTGCAAACGCTTTTTCTGCTCGTCCTTCGAAATATGCAGATAGAATTTCAAGACGATGGTATTGCTGTCGCTGAGACGACGCTCGAAGCTGTTGATTTGTTCGTAGCGGCGCCTGCATTCCGCCTGGTCGATCCAGTTGTGCACGCGGACGACCAGTACATCTTCGTAGTGGCTGCGGTTGAAAATCACCAGCTCGCCTCTTGCCGGCGTTTGCCGCTGGATGCGCCAGAGAAAATCATGCGCCAACTCTTCTTCGTTCGGGGCCTTGAAGGCAACTGCGCGCACGCCCAACGGATCCACTTCGCTGAACACGTGCCGTATCGTGCCGTCTTTGCCGGAAGTATCCATTCCCTGCAAGACCACCAGAAGCGAATACTTGCGCTCGGCATAGAGCACGTCCTGCAGTTTGTTGATTCGGCTTCCGAGCACTTGCAGGCGCTCTAAGTTTTCTTCTTTAGTGGCGCCCGATGCACTCTTGTCATTCGGGTCCCATTTCGAAAGACGGACTTTCGATCCGGGAGCGACGCGATACTTGGCGATGTTCATCAGCTCTCCTAGGCGCGACGTCGGCGTCGCGGTTCTCAACGTTCAACATCAGCATCGCAGTGTAACCGGCTCGCGAAGTTGCCGAGCGTACAACGATGCAAGACGGTTCTGCTGCGACCGCGCCCCCCGGCAGGTGTTTTGCGTGCTTTCCATTGATTGCGATCGTAGTGTTGCCGGGTCTGCTGCTCGTGTTGTCTCGCAAACTTACGCATCGACATATGCGACGACACTCGCGAGCATCGGATCGAGAACCGCGGGCGCGATCTCCTACCGTTCGATACCGCTTATATACTGCCCGATGCTGCGACCCGTCCGAATGGATGGCATGGAAACGACGAGACGTCACGGGGATGCGATTGTGACCCGTGCGCTCCGTTCATCGCTCACAACTGATGCACCGGTTGGCACATCCACAACGACGTAGTGCGAGGCCATCGTCGACGCTATGCGCGCGGATTTTTAATCGTATTGCGTGCGGCGTACATGGGCGAATTGGTCACTGGTCGTTATCGCAGCGCAACACAGCGCATGTCGCGCGTCGGTTGCGATCGACCGGCCACAGGGGTAGCATCGGCGCCGTAAACGAGTGTGGTGAAGACGCTAGTGTGGGCAATCGCTTAATCGAAAAGGAGGTCCGCCATGTGTTTCGAATTCGAATACTTGTACTGGGCCAAGCTGGAAGAGGAAGGGCGGCAGATTGAAGAGGAAGAGAATGCTCGCAAGGCCGCAGCACAAACGACGCGGCCGGCAACACTGCAACCGGAGCCGACTCAGCCGATGCCGGTCTGAATCGTTCAGCGCTCCAGACAACCCCGCTGCCTCGCCATGAGGGCGCGGGGTTTTTTTATGCCTTGCAGGATCTGATCAGTGGCGCCGCTGTAGCCGAATCACACCCAACACGGCGATGCCGATCGCGAAGAAAGCATAAATGGTCGGTTCCGGAACGGCCGCGATCGATTGCGAAACGTAGTTGAGGTCGCCTTTGTCGACGCCGAATACGTAGAAGTTACTGGTCTGGCCGGCAAGAAAGTCGTTGTCGTTCGCGACGATCAATGTGTGACGGCCATCGGCTAAGTCAGGGCCGAACGTGACGCCCTCGATCTTTTCCGGAAAGGTCGCGCCGGCGAGTCCAAAGCTTGGATCGAGCAGATCGATGAAGACGCTCTTGCTCACCGCGATCACGCCTGCCGGGGTACCCGTGGACGGGAATGCGGCGATGCCCTTAATGTCGGTCGCACCGGCTATATCGATCTCATAGATCTTTTTGAAAGCGGCCTTAGTACCCGCATTGCCGTCGCGCTCTATAACGAGAAACTGGTGATTGTTCACCGCGACGATTTCATTCACGCCATTGTTCTTGCCGCTGTTGAGTTGATAGAGATATTCGTGCGTTGCGCCGGTCGCCGCGTCGATCGTCACGATGCGGATGTTGGTACCGACGCGCTTGTTGACGGAATCCAGCGCGCCATCCTGAATCAGCGGGTTCTGCATAATGCCGACCAACGTTTTGCCGTCGGGCGAAATTGCTAAGCCTTCCATGCCGCGATTGGGTTGCCTGCCGCTCGTGTTGGCGAGCGGCAGCTCGTTCGCGCCGCTGGCCTTAGGATTCGCGATGTTGAAGTCGGCGGGCAAAGTAAGCGTGCGAATGCGTTGACCCGTCGTACGATTGAATTCGTACAGATGCGGACCGTATTCATCGGAGATGAAAACGCTGTTGCCGCCCGCGCCGATGCGAATGCCTTCTGGATCCAGACGCATGCTCGATGCGCTGTTGCTTGCATCGAAACCCGAGCTCAAGCCGGTGAAGTACGTTTTGTTGGGATTGTCCGTCGTCGCCTTGCCGACCAGCGGCGTCGCGCTGGATAACAGCGTGGTATGCACGAGCGTCGGCGTTACCGTGTAACCGCTTCCGCTCGCCGTGAGTTTCAGATCGATCTCATGAAAACGATCGATGTACGACGTCGTGTCATCGACCGCGGGATCATACGGTGTGGCGTTCGGCCCGCGATCGGGCACTACCAGGAAGCGATTGCCAAAGCCGGTATAAGCGAGACTCGAGCCGATGCCGCCGAGCAAGTTTTGTACGGCGCCGTTTTCCAACGGATCGGTCAGACCGGACAGATCGACAGCATCCGCAGGGAGGCTGCCGATTCCGAGCAGCGTCACGGTCGCCTGCGTAGCACTGCTGGCAAAACAAAACAGGCAAGTCACCGCCGCCACGCTCGCGGCGAGCCGAAACTTCGAGTGCATCATATGGGTCCTTTTCTTCGCGGTAGAAACGCGCAGCCTCGGCGAGCCTGCTCCGCGGACAGAATAGCGACCACGTATTGCGATGAGATGTCAGTCCGGTGAGCCGGGCATGCGCACATGGCCGGAGCGTCTACAAATCTAAACGCGCAAGGCATCGTGGTAGCGGAGAAATCAGTCGCTGGCGGATCCGACTGCCGATGTGCCTGAAGCCGTGCCGCATAACGGCGCGGACGGCGGCCGGGTCCACTATTCGCAGCCGCCTTGAATCGGGCGCTCGATCTTCGGGTCGTGATACTGCGCGTGTTCGGTCTTGCAAAACGGGAAGTCTTGTTCCGCCGGCGCACGCCCGTTGCATTCGAGACGGGTCGCCCGCCGGCCATCGCCATACTTGTAGGAGAACATGACCGACACCCGGCAACCGACCGCTTTCTCGGACGATGAATAGATAACGATCGTATCGCCCTCAACCGCTGCCCGCAACGTTGTCGCCGTCGCAGTGGATGCAGCGACGGCAAGTGCGCACGAGAGCAGCGCCCGCCCGACGCATTGCAGGATTTTTTGTGTGCTCAGCACGCGAATCGAATCATTACAGCTCCGGCTCGACTCCGACATCACTCACAGTTTCCCTGCACGCCACGCTCGATCTTCAAATCCACGTACTCGGCGTTCTTGCGCTTGCAGAACACATAGTCTTTCTGCGCTGGGGTAGGCGAGTTGCATTCCAGGCGTGCGGTACGCCGACCGTCCTGGTACTTGTAGGAGTACATCACCGACGCGGAGCACATGGCGGGCTTGTCGATCGAGGAATAGATGATGACCGTGTCGTCTTGTATCTCGGCCTTGAATTTCTCCGGCGCGGCGAACGCGACCCCGGTGGCAATTACATAGACGCAGGCAATCCTACTGATGAGTCTCATTGCTATCTCCCATTGATCGGATCGGTTTTTATGATGTGCCGCAGCGCGCAAGTCGGACCACGGACCGGAACCGCGCGAAACTTTTACTGTGATCGCGTCGGACCTGCCTGCGGCCGCGCGGGCAAAAACACCTGCGCATTATTGCATTTTGAGTCTGTGTCGGAGTCGAAGCCTATCCAGGACACGAGCGCGGCTGATCAAAAAAACAAACGGCGCGCGAATTTCTCCGCGCGCCGCTTATTTGCCGGCACCTACTTACCGGCCAACACGATTACTTCGGTGGCTTACTCGACTGTATGTTGCCGGAGTCGATCTCCTCGCTCACGCTCACGACGATCTTGCCCTGCGCGTCTCGGACGATAATATGGAACCGATCCCGCCCGTGGCCAGGCTCGCCGTCATCTACCGCCCGCATCTCGAAGGTGTAGCCGGCTTTGCCGTCCAACTCGCCTTTTCCGTACACCTGGACCCAGTCGACCTTGGCACTGCCGCCCGGTTGATAGTCGTTATCGTCGCGGAAGGTCACTGCCATCGTTCCCGTCGAGCGGAACTTGCTGGTCTGATCTTGCTTGCTGTCGTTCTTGTCGAATTCCAGACGACGCACATCGAGCTTTACGGTACCGGCGTCTTTGCCGGCCTTGCTCTCGGATACGTCGAAGTCGAATTTGTACGAACGCTCGTTGTGCACCACGGTGCCCGAACCTTTGATACGGCCGGCCGGACGCACCTTCACATTGATCGTCTGGTTGATCGTCTTGCCATTCGGGATCTGGCACTGCATGCGCAGTTTGTACAGGCGGCCATTCTCATCGCCCGCACGTTCGGCGCGCAGCTTGACTTGCAGCGGTCCGACGATCTTCCAGTCGTCTTTGATGTCTTCGTCGCTTTCGACTTTTAGGATCTTGCAGG
>JBDTMS010000106.1:0-9301 GCA_039934195.1 Betaproteobacteria bacterium | reverse complement strand
AGGTCGCGGGCATGGCGGAAGCGTTCAATCTGCCGGTAGTAAGTCATCTGTTCCCCGAGCTCCAAGTGCATCTCGTGGCGGCGGCACCAAACGGTTTGACCGTCGAATATATGCCGTGGTCGGTAAAGCTGTTCGAAGAAGTGCCGACCGTGGACCAGGGCGAGCTCAGCGTACCGACGAAGCCGGGTCTGGGGCTCAAGTTCGATCGCGCTGTGTTCAAGCGTTACGCCGTAGTTTGATGAGGGTAGATGTCCACCGCAATCGGTTATCAGAGTTGAGGCAAACGGCGGTATGGCACGCGGAAGACTCAGCAATCGGCCGCGCAAGTCTGCGATCACCCTACCCGTTTGTATCGTCGGCGCCGACTCGCCAGGTATCACAATGGCGAAGCTCTCAAGCGAAAAAGCATCGCGTCCGACTGTTTCGAGCAGCCCTCAGACCTAGGCGGCATCTGGTGCTACGAGAACGACAAGGGAATATCGTCTGCGTATCGCAGCTTGCATATCGATATTAGTCGGAAGAATCTCGGCTATCACGACTTTCCCATCGGCGGCGACAGCCCGATTTCTTTCACTCGCGACTGCTCGATGTACCTCCTAGATGACCGTCAGCGTGGTAAGGCTCGCGGTTGAGCTTGTGCTGGCGGCGCTGCTCGCGAACGAAGCGGCCGCGACGAAACAACCGCGCAGCCACTCACTTAGCTCGCCATCGATTCCCGTTCGCAGAGCCTCAACGGATCTCGCTCCGCTCGCTTTGTAAACTCGTAATTCAAAATAGTTTTGAGAGTGTCCGATTTCGGCAAGTAGCGGCGCTTATCGATCGGCGCGCACTTGTTATCGGCGAACGCCCGCTTAGAATGATTTGCGCGCGTGAACGACAGCATCGATAACAACAACGAGAACCGCAAACGGTTCCAAAGCGTCGAGCTTAGTAATACCAAGGGAGAAACGGCTGCCAGAAGTTTGGCAGCCGTTAGTTTGCAACGAAGCGACTCCAGGCGGCAGCACCAATATCGATCGAACCCTGTAGCAGCGCCTGCCTCGCAGGCAAAGCCGCGCAGCGCGCGCAGGTGCAGTGATAACCGCAGTACCCGACCGCGGTTGCTGTGAAAAAAAAAACAATAAGCTTTAAGGCAACTTCATGAACCACTCGAACTCGTGCATCACCTTCGTCGCGTGCTTGCTGTCGGCGTCACTTGCAGTCAGCGCCATCGCCGCCGAGAGTACCTCATCGCAAGCGCACTCTTCCATCCTGACGATCACGGCGCCGCCCACAGTAACGACAGCGCACGAGATCGATCTGAAAGGCAAAGCGGCACCGAAGGCGCAGATTACGATCGACGGCGGCGCGAAAACCGCAACGACGCGAACCGATTCGAGCGGCAAATTCAGCGTAGAGGTTTCGCTCAAACGCGATCAAATCAACGCGCTGCTGATCTACGCCACCGCCGACAACGGCGTCAAAGGCCCGCCGGTAGCCGCATTGATCATCCAGGACGACGCCAATCCGAAAATCACAGCCGCATTGGAACCCGCGCCCGGCAGCGCAGGCTGGAGCACAGGCCCAGTGACGGTAAAGTTCACCTGCACGGACTCTTCCGGCATCGCGAGCTGCTCGCCTCCGGTTACTGCGACCAAGCAGGGAGCCGACCAATCGGTGGAAGGCGCGGCAGTCGACAATGCAGGCAATCGCAGCACCATCACCGTCAAAGTAAGCATCGACGGCACGCCGCCGGTCGGCGTCGTCACGGTATCGCCGAAGCCAAACGCGAACGGCTGGAATCGCGCGGATGTCACCGCACGTTTCGTTTGCACCGACGGTGGCTCGGGCGTGGCGCAGTGCCCGCCAGCGCTCACCATTACCAATGAGGGTATCAGTGAAGTCTCCGGCATCGTCACCGACAAGGCCGGCAATCGCAGCAGCGCGAGCGGTGTCGTTAAGATCGATCGCAGTGCGCCGGCGATTTTCGTCGATGAGCCGCAAGAAGGCGCGCTGGTGCAGAGCACGCCGGTTCATCTCAAAGGCCACATAAACGAAACGCTGTCAGGCCTGGAAACGGTGAGCTGCGGAAATTCTGCAGCAGTGATCACCGGATTGAGCTTTACCTGCGATGTTTCGGTCGATCCCGGCAAAAATAGAATCAAGCTGTGGGCGAGCGACCGCGCCGGCAATGTCGGAGTAGCGCATCAGCATGTGGCCCTCGGTCCGCTGCTTCCCGGCGGCGATGCACACCAGTCGCGCGTCAACGTCGATGTCGACGGCGACGGGATTGCCGATGTCGCGTACACCGACTTTCTCACCGGCGAAGTAAGCATCCGCGCGGGCAATGGCGACGGATCGTTTCGCGCTGAGCGAAAAGTGTCCGTCGGCAGCTATCCGTCGTCGTTGGCGGTGGCCGATCTAAACGGCGATGGCATTCCGGATCTGATCACTACGCACTACACCACCGGCGAGGCAAGGGTTCACTACGGCCAACGCGATGGGAACTATGTGGACGGCCTGCTAATCAACGTCGGTGCATTTCCCTCCGCAATTGCAATAGCGGATGTCGATGGCGACGGGCGCCTGGATGTAGTCACGACTCACATGCACAACGCCCGAGTGCACATCCATCGTCTGCAAGCCGACGGCACCTATATCGCGCAGCCGATTCAGGTCGGCGATGGGCCTGCTGCTGTCGCTGTCCGCGATGTAAACGGTGACGGGTTAGCAGATATCGTTACGGCCAACTTCGTGTCGGGCGATCTATCGATATTGCTTGGACGTCCAGGACGTTTCCAATCCGAGCAGCGCATCGCGCTGAGTGCAGCGGCCCGTGCCGATCTCGGTCCGGACGCGATCATGATCGAGGACATCAACAACGACGGCATACTCGACATCGCAACCGCGAATTTCAACATGGACAGCGTTTCGCTTTTGCTCGGCACGGGGCAAGGCAAGTTCCAGCAAACCCAGACCTTCGCCGTCGGTCACCAGCCGATTACCATTTCCGCTGCCGATTTCACGGGCGATGGCCGCGTCGATCTAGTAGCGGTGAATCTCGGCTCGGCCGATAAATCGATAGTGCCAAGCCAGAGCAGCGGGACATTCGGAGTTGCTCTGCAAGTCGCGCTGTATTCCGCTCCGGTTCACGTGATGGCAGCGGGCCCGACGTACGAACAGAGCCTGCACCCGGGAGTCAGCTCGGGCATTATCGCCGCAGCGAATATGCCGGATCCTTTCTCTGTTCCGGTACGCGCGCCTGCGCAGGGACTGCCCGATCCGGTCGACCGGATGGGAATCACATTCGGGCAGGATACGAGCGACTACGGCCAATTGCTCGGGGACAACACGCTCTCGTACCCACCTGTAGTGACCGCCGGACGCGCTGGCTTGAAGTGGATACGTCTCGATGGAGACCGTACTCATTTCTTCGGGCCCGGTGCGTCTATGAGCTATGCCAACCACTCGCTCGTCGTCGATCGCTTGCTGGCCGCCGGCTTCAACGTACACATCACCCTGAGCGATTTTCGCTGGTGGCCCCCGGGCGGCAATCCCTTTCCCGCGGATTTTCCGACCGCTGCCTTTCTTGAGGAATATACCCAGTTCGCTGTCGACTTGGCGCGTGCAACCTATCGTCCCGGCGGCCGCATCATCTTCGAAGTGTGGAACGAGCCCGACCTGTTCGGTATGTTCTGGGCCGATGGAACAATCGAGAAGCAAGCGCCGTCGTTCGTGAGGATGCTTGTGAAGGTAACCGAAGCGATCCATGTCGCGGTGCCTGGAGCAATCGTGGTTTCCGGCGGCCTCACCAGCGAGAGCGAACCGTACGCGAAGAAATTTCTACCTCTGTATACGGCTGCACTCACCGGCCGCCCGCAGGGAATGGTTGATCGGTTCGGCTTCCATCCTTATCTGTCGTACAGAGACACGCTGACGCGCTTCCGGAAGCAGCTCGACGACAATGGTTTTGCGGCTACCCAGATCGACATCACCGAAGTCGGCGCGTGGGGCCCCGATCGCGATTGGACTGCGGAAACCAACGCGCAGACGATTTTGCGAGCGCTGGAGAGCGATATACCGCACGTCAACTTCTGGTCGATTCTTTCGCACAAATCCGCTATGGCGTACGCCGGCTTCATGGACCCGGCCCCGGGGGAAACGTACGGCTGCAATAACTCGATTTACGGTGCGATCGAGGGCATACGCGATTTTCATTGCTGGCCGGCAATGTATGCAGCGCAAACGTTCGACCGCGTCGCTCGCGGACGGAGCTATCAAGGCGCGTACTCCGACGCGCGAGCAGGTGCATTGCCCGGCTCAGATAACGCAGCGCCTAACGACGAATTATCCGGTGTCCGTGCGCTCAAGTTCGAGAGCAACGACGACGTCGTAGTCGCCGCGTTCACGCTCGACTGGGCACGGCCTATTCCCGGCACCGCCCGCACTTACTCGGTCGCCTTTCCGCGTGAGCCGGCGTTTGCGCTTTCCGAAACGGGACAAGAGTTCGTAAAACCCAACCCCGATGGCCGCTACGACGTCGTATTCGATCATGGTCCGGTTTATTTTTTCTTCCCAAAGTCGGGGCAACCGCCGGTGTACAACGTTGCTGCGCGGGCCGTATGCGCAGATGGTTCGCCCGCACATAGCGGCAGCATGAAAGTCTGGTACACGATGTGGCCCACCCCGACGGCGAGCGCGCCACTCGACTGGCAATCCTCGGAGATCGGCGCAGCGGGCACATTCAAATTAGTGACGACGCAGCTCATCACCTACACCGCGAATCTGTATGTCGCGGTCGAAGCTGGCGATGGATCGGGAATTTACCTGCCGCTCGTATCCAGCACGCATACCAGCGGCGTAAATGTGCCGACGGTGACCGGCGCCACATTTTTCGACCCGCCCACGCCGATGGCGCGGATCAGCTCGCTCAGCACGGCCAACACTTTCCTCGAGCTGAATTATCAGGCGCTACCGGAGTGGTGCACGCCGTAGCCGCGCTTCACGGCGCGCGACGCGCAATGTTGTAGCCTCTACCGGGCTGTCGTCACGCTTGGCGACAGCCCGGCTCCATGCCCGGATTGCCAACTGCATCGGCGAGCCGAATCGCAATTGCAGTGATACTCTCAGATGCGCAGGCGCTACGATGAGACTACACCGTGCATCGCGGTGCAGTGCCATCGTTTCGGAGGTGCAATGTTGCGTCCTTTATTGCTTGCAGGCGTACTGGCGCTGCCAGTCGCGATCTGCGACGCTCAACCATCCAGCATCCCGGCCGAGTTACCCACGATTTGGGAAGCGCCGCCCGGGGACCCGCTCGAGTTGATGAGCGCAGGCCTCGCGAAAATTCTGTGCTCCGCGTTATTCATCAGTGGACGCGAGCTCGCCACGGCAACTGAGGAAGACGGATTCTTCGTCGCACCACGCGCCCAACGGCGCGCAGTCAAAAGCGTAACCGTCGATCCGACGCAGCACGCCGTTCGCGTCACGCTGCCGAACGGCGTGGAGCGCACTGCGAAGCTCTACGGCGATCAGGGCTGCATCACGTTGCCGCGCGGGAAGGATTCGATCTTTTTCACACCAAAAAAAATCAAATCTTCGCTGCCCGACGCGGCGACCCAACCGTGGCCGATGGGCGATCGATTGGCCGATGCGCCGCTTTCACAGGAAGTGAATAAAGCGAAATTGGCCGCCAGCATGAACGCCGCATTCGAGTCGCCCCACGCCCTCACCGCAGCCTTCGTCGTTGCCTACAAAGGGCAAATCATCGGCGAGCGCTATCAGCGGGGAATACCGTATACGACTCCGCTGCCGAGCTGGTCGATGGGTAAGAGCATTGCGGCGACGCTCATGGGCCAGCTCATCCACGAGCGCGTCTACGATCTATGGCAGCCGGCGCCGATCGAACAATGGCAAGGCGTCGACGATCCGCGCCGCGCGATTCGTATCGCTGATCTGATGCGAATGTCGAGCGGACTCCGCTTCTACGCACCGCAGGACCCTGATTTCGATCCTGCAAAAGGTTATCCGGATCATCTGTACGTCTACACCGGCGCCAGTGACTCGGCGCAATGGACGATAACGCGGCCCGCGCAGTGGCCGCCGAATACAGTCGGGCGTTATCGCAACTCCGATCCGCTCGCGGTCAATTATCTGGTGAAGAAAGCTGTCCTCGCGCGCGGGGGCGACTACCTGGCTTATCCGCAACAGCATTTGTTCGACAAGCTCGGCATTCGTCACATGGTGCTCGAGACCGATCCCTACGGGAATTTTCTGATCCAGGGCTACGACCTCGGATCCGGCCGCGATTGGCTGCGCCTCGGAATGCTGTATCAGCAAGACGGCGTCTGGAACGGCGAGCGGCTATTGCCGGAAGGCTGGATAAATTTTGTTCGCACACCGGCGCCGGCGTGGTCGCGACCGATATACGGCGGATTTTTCTGGCTCAACCGGGAACAACGATGGCCGATACCCAAAGACGCGTATTTCATGGCGGGCTCCGGCAGCCAGTTCGTGATCATCATTCCAACGCACGATCTGGTCGTCGTCCGCCTCGGTCATTACAAAGGCGCTGAGGCCGGCGAGAGAGCGCTTCGTCGCGCGTTACAGCTACTGATGGAGGCGGTGCCCCAAGTGCGACCCGCCTGGCAGCCGTCATCCGGTCAGAATTGATCGACGCAAACGCCGTTCGTGCAGCGAAAAACATTGGCGACGTCTCGCAATGCGGTTGAGGTCAGGTTCGCGGGCGCAGCCCGGCGCATTCATCGCGCCAATCTGCTACCGTGCGCCATTCGAATTTTGGGCAAGGCTCATGACTACCGCTCCGCATCCCCCGCTGACTGAATACTACCCGGAGGAATCCGCCCGCCGGGCTTGGGTGCGATCGATCTTCGACCGTACTGCGGGCGACTACGATCGGGTGGAGCGCGTCGTCTCAGTCGGATCAGGAGCGCACTACCGCCGTCGAGCGCTGCTGCGCGCGGGCCTCTTACCCGGAGCAAGCGTGCTCGATGTCGGCACCGGCACCGGGTTGGTTGCGAAACAAGCGCTGGATCTGATTGGCAGCAATGGGGCGGTTACGGCAGTCGATCCAGCCATCGGAATGATGCTGGCAGGCGCGCTGCCGGAGAAAATTCGTCCGGTGGGCGGCAGTGGCGAGGCATTGCCGTTTGCGAACGCCAAATTCGATTTTCTAAGTATGGGATATGCGCTACGCCACGTGTCCAATGTCGCGCCGGTGTTCGCCGAATTCTTTCGAGTGCTCAAGCCGGGCGGGCGCTTGTGCATACTCGAGATTACTCGCCCGCAGGGACGTGTAGCGTCGGCGTTGCTGAAATTCTACATGCGCCAGCTGGTACCGACGCTTGCACGGTATGTCGGTCGCCATGTGGATACGGCGGAGCTCATGCGTTACTACTGGGATACGATCGAGGCATGCGTGCCGGCAGACGAGCTGATGGCGATGCTGCGAAGCGCTGGCTTCGAGCAGGTCCGACGCCATATAGAGCTGGGAATCTTCTCCGAGTACCAGGCCCACCGCCCCGGCTGAAGGGGACCGCGAGCCAGCTGCACCTGCGTGGAACAGCTGGAACCGCTTCTCATCACTAACTCTGTAAGCGAATCTGTAAGCGGTCAGGCAGCGTTGGCGCTGGTCCGATCGGAACCACGCCCCGGTACCACTCGGCCCTGGCGGCGAGCGATTATTCTGTCGGGGCCGATGCGACCCGCCCCTTCGAGCACGCCGACAAGCCGAGCAACAGCGCGGTACCAAAACCCAGACACACCAAGCTGGAAGGCTCGGGAACTGCAGCGAGCGAAGATGGTATGCCGACCAGGGTTCCTTGCGTAATTAAATTGCCGAAAGTCTCGTAAGACGCCTGGCTATCCCCGGCCAACACGCTTGCGCCGGTGCTGGTCATCGGATTCACATACGTGATATTCAGGCTTCGGTTGAGCGCCGCCGAGTAGAAGCTGATCCCGTTCTCGTTGTTGAACGTCAGCGCCGAATTCGAGGGCGTAAATTCGTATCCCGGCAGATTGCCCTCCGAGACTTTGACATCGAAGGTCGCGCCGGTCTGATCGCCGGCGCTGTGATCGAACTGAAAATAGCCGGTCGCTTCGGCGCCATCCGCGAGCGTTACCCTCGCGAGCGTCCAGAACGTCGCTCTGGTATCGGCTTCGATGCTGCCGCCTGTGATCAGCCGGCGAAGGAATTGATCGCTGGCTCCGTTGCCGAGATCGATTGCGCCGCCGCTCCTGGGTAGCGCATCGAGGAGGAGATATATGCTTGGAGCAGCGCTGTTGTCTTTGTAGAAACTGACCTGCTGATGTGGGCCGCCGCAACCACCGTCTGCATCGGGGTAATCGCAGATCACTTCGCTGGTGCCGGTCGCATTGCTAGAAGTATATACGGCGCCAGGCAGGGTCCCTTTGGAAACACGGATCTCGAACTTGTCGAGAAGAAAGTTGCCTTGCGGTTCGTACTCGAAGTAGCCGGAGGCGGTAGCGCCGTCCGTGAATTGCACGTCGTGGAATTGCCAGGTCAGGGGTGCGGCGTTCGCAGATGCGAAAGCGATGAACGAAGATGCTGCTGCGAACAATGTTGCTGTGATGCGTGTTGTATACAAGATTTTATCCCACTGAGTAATTGGTTCATGTAGACCTTCTTATTGGTTTTATGTGCAAGCCAGTTTACGGACGCGTTTCGCGCGATTCCAGCAGCGAAATCTATTGGTTCAGCAGGATCGCGCGATTTCTTGCCCGCCAATAACAGTGTTTTGACACTTGCGCAGCCGGCGGTCCACGGTCGCCCACGATTGCCGGGCACTTTCGCAGCGAGTTCGTTTGCACGAACGCTACGGACCCGCTTGCTCCGACAACGCCCGCGTCTCAATTACGGCCATCGCGAGGCGCAATGAAACACCAATGTGCGGCAACGGCGTATATTCCGAAATATATAGGCGGAGAAATCGCGTCGGGCGTGTGCTTAAGCTTTATCCCGGCGTTTTCATCCCGAGGATTTCATCCCGGAGCATTCATCCCCGGGATTTCATCACGGCGATTTCATTCCGGAGATTTCATTCCGGGATTTCATCTCGGCGCCGCCGGGCAGAGCGCCGCCGAACGTGTGTTATCGTTTGGTCCCATATTCTTATAGATCAGGATGGCGCAGATTCCCGCCGTGGGAGCCGGAGCTGTCGTTTCATTGCCGCAAATGGTGAGAGCCTCATGCCTGCCAAACAACTGACCATTGTGATTGCCGATGACGATAACCATCTGCGCGAGGCGCTGCGCGTCTTGCTGCGCCACGACGATTACGATG
>JBDTMS010000105.1:0-9315 GCA_039934195.1 Betaproteobacteria bacterium | reverse complement strand
GTGGTCGGTGGTCGGTGGTCGGTGAAAACCAGTAGTGAAGGTCGTCGCGCGTTGAAGGTGAAGTAGCGTTCGTCGAAAAACTATTGAATGCACATTGAACAAAGGGGAAGGCAAATGGCGCGTCAGGTCCGATCTCCGGAATCGCTCCCGATTAATCAATCGCCGATCACCTTCACGCCGTTGCTGATCACCGATCACCGATCACAGATCACCGCCGTTAGTCGTTCGTGCGCCGCATAGACCTTTCCTGGGGCCTGCTCGTCACGGCGGCCGGCTTTGCGCTGCTAGGCGCCGGCGCCGCGTACCTGTTTGCGCTCGACTTCGACGGCCATTTTTATCGCCGCTGTGCGGTCCAGGCGCTGGGCGGCGCCATTCTCGGTGCGGGCATCTGGAGCTTCAGCGAGCGCATATCGTATGCCGCTAATCTGAATACTTCGCCGTTTCTGCGCTTGCTGTTACCCGGGCTCGCGTCGGCTTGGCTGGCGACGAGCATCGCCGGGCCGTTCATCGAGTTCGCAATGGGCTCCGGTGTCTGGTGGGCGGACTTCGCTTCGGTGGGCATATATGTGCTGGCGAGCGTGCTGCCGCTCGCGTGCGGTGTGCTCTTTCTCGCTGGTTTACAGGCGCTGTCGGCAGGTCGGCGCGGCGCCGGCAACGTTCGAGAGGCGCTACAGTCGGTCGCGAGCATGCTTTTGCTCGGCGTTGTTCTGATCGGCATCGCCGTGGGTAGTGCGATTTATTTGCGGCCGGACCTCGATCGAATCATCGTCCAGTTCGCGCCCGACCGAATTCGAGCGTCCGGATGGCTCGAGCGCGAGCAGAGCATATTCTCGCAAGCCCTGGCGGGTCACACCTGCGATGTCATGGTCGCGCCGATCGACACCGATGGCACTGCAGCCTCGCTCGACCGGCCCGCGCGCTCTTTGATCGGGCGCTATCTGGCCGCGGAGATCGAGAAGCAAGGTCTATGCGTATTGGATCCCACGCTGGTCGCTCGCGCGCTCGGATCGTTAGCGCGAACGCACGACCCCATTCGCAGCCTCGCGCTAGCACGAGCTGCCGGCGCACGCTGGGTCGTCATCGCACAGGCGACGCTGAGCGAAGATCGGCGCACCTTCGAGATCACCGTGCAGAAATTCTCGCGCGAGGCGGGCGCGAAATCGCCCTGGACTAGTGGCGACGCAGTGGGCTGGGGGCCGTTCGCATTCAACGATGCGTTGCCGCCCGAGCTCGCATTCGCCGCCAGTGCTGCGCAAGTGGCGGCACAGCTCGAGTTGCCCGTCGGCCAACAAGGGAGCGTAGCAGCGACTCCCGCGATTGCTGAGTTGCCGGAAACGCCCCTCGCTTTGGCGACCGATCCCGGCTCGGCGGTCGTACGAGCTGAGCGTTTGCAATTTCTCGCCGCAACTTATCAGCCGGGCGATTTGTACGGCGATCATCTCTGGGAACGCTCGCTGATCGCGCTGCGCGATAGTGCGCCGAGCGAAGCCATCCACGTGCTGCGGGCACGCGCGGCGATGCATCTGAATCGTCGCCCCTATGCGCTCGCCGAATTGCGCGGCCAAACGTCGATCGAAGCACAGTCGGTATTGGCGTTGGCGCAGGGCAACTTCCCGCAAGCGCAACAGACTGCTTTGCAAATCACTGCGCCGACCGCGGCCATCACCACTTGGCTGGACATCGAGAATCTTCGCGCTCGTTATGGACGCAGCGCAGGGCAAGCGGAGCGGCGTCAGGCGTTGATCAACGCCGCGCCGAATTACGCTGCATGGCTGGCGCCGGCGATGTCGGTAGATGAACAAGCGTCTCGCGCCAGCCAGCGCGCCGTGTCGCAGCAGTTGATCGCACTCGGCGTGCCGGTTGTCGATTCTCCGCATTACATCTTGCGGCGCCTGGTTACCCCGGCCACTTCGATGCCGCAAACGATCGAGGAAGTCGTTCGAACCGCCGCTGCAATCGAGCGCGCTCACCGCCCGTTCTGGCTCGCGCGGGGTAAGGATTTCCGAGCGCAGCCTGCGTCGGATCGGTTGGCAGAGTGGGATATCTACGATGCGCTGTTCGCCGCCAATCGCGTCGCGCTCATGCGTGCAGCGCGAACGGCGGGCGCCCACAGCCCCGCTTCGCTGCTCGACGTGAACTACGCATTGATGCCGGTGTTCGGCGGCTATCCGCCACTCGAGACCGAGGTCGCCATCGCGTTGCATGAGCTGAGTCTTGCCAAACCGGTGGTAGTCGATCTCGTCCGGCAACAGCGCCCGGCCCGTCTGGCCCGCGACATCGCGAGCTGGGAAGGTGGGCGCGGTCGATTGGTCGAGATGCTCGCCACGCCATTTGCGCCGTTCGATATGGTTGCTGACGACGAGCCACCGCGGCCGTGGGTGGCGCCGTTCAACGCCGTGCGCGCGACCTTGCTGCCCGCAGCCGAGCTCGAAGCTGCGCGCCGCGGCGAAACGTCGCAACTGGTGCGCGCGCTCAATTACACGCGCAGCGATTTCATGCTGCTCGAGCGCACCTACGTCGGGCTGCGCTCGGCCGGGCTGGCCGCGGATGCCGAACATATCCTCGCGCTCAATCAGGATCGCTTCGCGGGCCATCCCGCGCGCGACCGCTTTTTGATGCGCCTCGCGCAGCAGCGCGGCGACATCGCGACGCGGAAAGACTTACTGTCGCAGGCCGTGATGGCCGATCCGCGCGATTGGAAATCGCGCCTGCTGCTGGCGAAGACGCTGTTGGCGGCACGCGAATTTCAGAGCGCGCAGGCGACGTTGCTGGCCTATCCGGCGTTTGCGGCTGCCGAGAGCGCAAGCGTGCCGGCGCCGCAGGCGGCCGCGCAAGCCGGCGAGGTGCTGTTGTGGGCGGGCGAGCCGGATCTCGCACGGCCGCTGTATGAAATTGCCGCGCGCGAACCAGGCGGCTCGGTGGGCGCGCTCTGGGGCGGCATGCGACTGGCGCAGGTGAACGGCCGCTGGCGCGATGCACGCGACCGGGCGCAGCACATGCACGAATCGCTGCAGGCAACCGGCGCGCTCACCAGTGCCGCCGAAATTTCCTTCGTGCTGAACGAGCTGGAAATCGGCTGGCGATTGTTCTATGAATCGGCCAAGCGATTCGAGAACATCGGACCGTGGAGCGCCGCCGAGCAGGCGCATCGCATGGCGCAAACGCCCAGTCTCGATGTGATCGCATTCGCGAAACGCTGGAAGAGCCTGTCCGGCAGCGCCGAGACCGAAGCGCAGATCAAGGGCAACTTCGTGTTCAATGTTTTGCTGATCGATCGCACGACCGATGCGAAAACAGTGGCTGGTGTGCAATCGCTGTTCGAGCACTCGTCCGACAAAACCGTTGCGCAACTCACAGTCGGCTATGACGCGATCAAGCGCGGCGATTTCGTGACGGCGACGAATCGCTTCCGCGAGCTGGCGCCTCTGATGCGTGGAGGCGCGGCGTTCGCGCTGCCGTATCTCACGCTGGGTCTGGGCCAGGTGCATGCAGGTGCGGACATCCCGTCGTTGCTCGCGAGCGCCGGCGACGATGGCGTGCCGCCGTTTTATTTGCTGCTCGCACGCGCCTATTGGCGCGGTTTCGAAGGCGATGTCGACGCAGCGCTGGCCGCGCTGTGGGAAAGTCAGATCGAGCTCGCGGGACTGGAGCCGCTCAGCGTCCCCGCCACTTTCCAGTTGCTCGAAGCGTGCGAGAAACTCTACGACGCAACCCACGACGAGCGCTATCGCAAGCTGCTGCTCGATCTTGCGCGCAGGCAACAACGCGCATGGCCGCTGGCGTGGGCCTATTCGTTCGAAGCCAAGCACACTACCGATGCGCGCGACCGCCAGCGCGCGCTCGGTACTGCGCTCTATCTCAATCCGCAGTCGGAGCACCTCGCCGGTTTCAGCGATGCCGAGCGCACACGCGCCGCCGACTGGTTCGAGAAGAACAACCCCTATCGAAAGTGATGGATGTGGAACCTAGCGGTCATTTGAAATCGCTGGGCGTGGGTGCAGGTCAGGAGATCGTGTTACCGACCGTCGTTATCCGGACTCCGCAATACTCATTTTTGTTTTAGATTCGATCGCCTCGCGGAGCCGGACTAGCTCACCGTGCATCTGATCAGCTTTTAGCATGAAGGAAACTGCGGAAGCCAAGAATGCCTGACGTGCAAGGCCAGGTGCAACTGCACGAAGAAATTTCTCGAGTATTTCTTTTCCCGGAAGTCGATCGATCCATAATTTACTCTTCATTAGCGCTGCTACCTGCGCTTGTCGGGCTGCGTATGCCTTCTCGATACCGTCAGGTATGACCTGCCCCCATGTGTCGGTAACGCGCAGAGCATACGCACGAAGCGAGGAAAGCGGATCGGATACTTCTATCCGCCCGGTTGGACGTGCTAGAGAATGGTTGATATCCCAGCGGACCCAATCTGCTGCGATCCAGTCGGCGATAGATAACGCCGCGGCTCGGAGCGCTTCTTCCACATCTTGGGGGGACTTTAGTTCCCCAAGTAGACCGGCATGCTCAACGACTTGGAAAACAAGCGATGGGCTCAGGAATAGGTTTTCGAGCTCGTGAACATGCCATACAAATAGCTGGCCTTTATAATTTTTTTCTAGCCAGTCCAGCTGGGCTTCATCCCGGTAATCTCGATCGACAACTGCTAAGAAGTCGCCATTTACGGACGCTGCTTCAAGAAGCTGATTGGCACGCGTGCCAACTCCAAGAATGGTGTCGCAATCTCCACCCGCGACAAGATTGGCAGACGTTACCGAACTACGTAGTAATCGATCGAGGTGCGTTTTATCCGATCTAGCTTCCGTACCTTCAAGGAACACCACTACGCTTGATACAGTCTGAATCCCGACTCGTGCGCCCAGTTCACGGTAGATGGAAACTTTGTGGGCTACCTTCGCTTCGCTCAGCCTTTCTATTTTGGCGCCATGTGGGCTTTGACGGATCGCGAAAATGCTGTCGATAGGTGCTGAATCAATCAATTCAAGGCCGTGAGTGGCGAGCAGATATTGGTTTTTGGGGCCAATTAAGCGCAGCGCGTCCAGTAACCGAGCTTCTAGACGAGCGTTTAAGTTTGCCTCTGGCGTGTCCCAGAGAACAACATTGGCGAGTCCGGAAAACTGATAAAGATGCGCCAGCATTTGGAGAATTTCTTTCTCTCCGTCGCTAAGATTATTCGTATCGTGACAGCCTTGCGCGGTTTGAACCAACACTTCTACTACTCCGCCCGGCCCCGTTGACTGAGCGCCAATGAAGCGCTTGGGAGTGAAGAAAGTATCGAACGCATTTCTGAAAGGTGCCAGCGAATCAAGCTCTCGACCGCTGAGCCGCTTAGCGGTGCTATCGTTGAGTTGAGCCGCCACCACAGACGTTTTGAAATCGGAGAATTTGCTCGTATCTCCCATTCCGCGATGAAAATCGATAAACGTGTTGCGTACTTTGGCTTCCGTGCCGGCTTCGGTCACATTTCCTGTGGAGAGATTTTGGTGTGCTCGCACAGCTTGTGTGTAGTCGAGGTAGCCGAATCCGTCGCTAGGGGAGCGGAAGAGGAAAAGCTCTTCGATTACCTTGGTTGCCTGCGAATCGACGATCCAATTCGGTGACTCGAGTACCACGCGTGCGGTCCCGACGGTATCTTGAATACCTCGCTCTCTTAGAATCGCCGCTTCTTCATGGGATGCTTCTATTTCGATTTCGATTGAGCCGGACGACTTGCCAATAGTCACTGGACTGCGTAGATGAGCGGGCCAAATTCTTCCTTCGCGATCCTTTAGCGCCGCGCGATGCGGATATTGCGGCTGATGATAGGGAGAAACAATTTCGCGTACTCCAGCCACTGCTTCAAAAATCGTGGACTTACCAGCCCCATTCGGGGAAACGAAAAGGGCGACATCTGGGATGTCGGATGCTTCCGCATCTTGAAATGTGCGAATATTTTCTAGCTTGATCCGTTTCAATCGCATGGATGTTCACTCTCTTAATGCACGTAGTTGATATGCTGCAGTCTACGGACTTTTTGTTCACACACCATCGCTTTAGACGATTGAGGCGGCAACCACTCGCGGCGCTAAGCGGCGTGGGTGATTTGTCGGCAGTGGTCACGTGCACTACGAATTGTTTCGACCGACAATGCGCTGCAACTAGCGTGCGCCGCGCTTGCGGTACCATCGTAAAAACCGCACGGAGCCCAGTATGAAAGTCATCGACCTGCGCAGCGATACCGTTACCCGCCCATCGCCCGAGATGCGCGCGATCATCGCATCGGCCGACGTCGGCGACGATGTCTACGGCGAAGATCCCACGGTAAACCGACTAGAGGCGCTCGCAGCGAAACTGCTCGGCAAGGATGCGGCGCTGTTCGTCGCGAGCGGCACGCAGAGCAATCTGCTGGGACTGATGTCGCACTGTGATCGCGGCGACGAATACATCGTCGGCCAGCAGGCGCATACCTACAAGTACGAAGGCGGGGGCGCCGCCGTGCTCGCGAGCATTCAGCCGCAGCCACTCGACTACGAAGCAGACGGCACCCTCGATCTTGATCGCGTCGCCGGCGCGATCAAGCCCGACGACTCGCATTTCGCCCGCACGCGTCTGCTGTGCCTGGAAAATACGCAGGCCGGGAAACCGCTGCCGCTCGAATATCTGCGGCGGGCGCACGATTTTGCGCACGCGCATCAGCTCTCGATTCACCTCGATGGCGCACGTGTTTTCAACGCGGCGGTCGAGCAGTCCGTCGATGTGCGCGAGATTGCGCGCTGGTTCGATAGCGTGTCGGTATGTTTGTCCAAAGGCTTAGGCGCACCGGTCGGTTCGGTGCTGTGCGGCAGCAATGCGTTGATCGCGAAGGCGCGCCGTTGGCGCAAGATGCTCGGCGGCGGCATGCGCCAGGCGGGTGTTCTCGCAGCCGCCGGTCTCTACGCGCTGGAACACAACGTGGCGCGTCTGCGCGACGATCACGACAATGCGCGCCTGCTCGCGCGCGGATTGGCAGCGATCGATGGCATCGGCATCCGAGACGGCACAGCGCAGACCAACATGGTGTTCGCCGCAATACCGGCAAGCCTGGTCGAGCCGCTGCGCCAGTTTCTCAAACCGCGGGGCGTGCTGATCAGTGCGGGCAATCCGATCCGGCTGGTGACTCATCTGGACGTGAATCGCGACGATATCGCCGGCGTCGTTGCAGCGATCGGCGAGTTCTTCGCGCAGCCTCACGCTGCCCGTGCCGCCGCCGCATGATCCGCAGCCCCGCAAGCCGATGGCCCGAGCGCCCCGGAGTACGGCTATAATCCGCGCTTTACCCGGCAGCCGACCCGCTGTCTCTCGCAAAGCCGCTGCACACTTTGCACTCGATCCGTTCAAGGAGCCAACATGCGCTTCACACTGAAGCCTTCCGTACGTCTGCTTGCGCACGCCTTTCCCGTTCTGCTCGCGACGCTGCCGATGGCAATCAACGCGGCAGACAATAATCAGCCCGGCGTAGCGCTGCCACCGCCCAGTTTGATGGACCAGCAGCCGCTGCCGAGGTCCGACGCCGCGGAACCCAGCGCGCCGACCCACTACACGCCGGTGCAAGACGCCCCCGCGCAGCAGTCGCAGGCCGTCGCGCCGCCGCCAGCGCGCAGCTCGACCGAAACGGTGGCGAGCCCACGCGTGCGGACGATGCAAACCGAAATGGAAGTACAAGACCGGCGTGCGCCCTGGTACAAGCGACTGTTCGGTTGGCTGCCGTTCATGTCCCACGACAACGACGTGGCCGAACAACCGGCCCCGAAGGTCGCACTCAAAATGGAGTCGGCGATCCGGTATCCGGAGCCGACCGGGCGCGGCGCCAGCGATGCTTCGGCGCGCAGTGCATATGCCCACGACACGCCGAATCGCACCATTCGCACCGGCATGCTCGGTCAATGCGTCAGGACTGGTCACTGGACCACGGATGCCGCGATCGCCGAGTGCGACACTCAGGTAGCGGCCAAGCCTTCAGCTGACGCGGTCGCCGCGGCGCAGGCTTCGCGCCCGTACGCAGCCACCTCCCCGGTTGCACGCATGCCGCGCCAGCGTGACGAGCCGGCCGAAGTCGTCCCGCTGCCGCCGCCTGCGGCGCGCAACGAGCGTCCGCTGGAACCGCCGCCGAGCGATCGCGACGTCAAGGATCAGATCATCACGGCGCTGGCCGACACGCGGCCGATGTCGCAATCGGCTTTGGAAAAGATGACCCTGTCCGCCGGCGCGCTGTTTCCGCTGTCGAGCGCATCGATCAAGCCGCTGGGGCGCGAGAAGCTGGATGACCTGGCGAATCAACTCAAGGGCTCGGAATACCAAACCGTGAGCATCGTCGGCTACAGCGATCCGACCGGCTCAGCGATCACCAATCAGCGTTTGTCGAAGCGCCGCGCCGAAGCCGTGAAATCGTATCTCAGCGCTAAAGGCATCGATCCCAAGCGCATCCAGACAGCAGGCAAGGGCGGCTCCGAACCGATGCCGAAGACGCAGGATTGCGACGCTCTGCCGCGCATGGAAAAGATCATTTGCTACGCCCCGGACCGCCGCGTCGAAATCGAAGTCACGCCGGGCAAGCCCTCGCGTGGTTGATGCCCGCCTGACCGACCTGGCCGATGGTCGCCAAACCTATGTAGCCGGTGAACCGCATGGCCGCTAGCCCGGATACGTACACGATGGCGCTGTTCTGCGACTTCGAGAATGTCGCGCTGGGCGTGCGCGACGCGAAGTACGACAAGTTCGATATCCGCAAGGTGCTCGAGCGGCTGCTGGTGAAGGGCAGCATCGTCGTGAAGAAGGCCTACTGCGATTGGGAACGCTACAAGGAATTCAAGGCCGGCATGCACGAAGCGGCGTTCGAGCTGATCGAAATTCCGCACGTGCGCCAGTCCGGCAAGAATTCCGCGGACATCCGTATGGTCGTCGACGCACTCGATCTGTGCTACACCAAGTCGCACGTCGATACGTTTGTCATCATCAGCGGCGATTCGGATTTCTCGCCGCTGGTATCCAAGCTGCGCGAGAACAATAAATCCGTAATCGGCGTGGGCGTGAAGCAGTCGTCATCCGATCTGCTGATAGCGAATTGCGACGAATTCATCTACTACGACGATCTCGTGCGCGAAGAAAGAGCCAAGGTCGGGCGGCGCCGAAAAAAGCCCACGACCACCGCGAAGGCGAAGTCCGAGGCGGGCAGCAAATCCGCCGCGCCGGCGGCGGAAGATAAGTCTGCGGCCGACGATGAAGATAAAGGCGCACCTGAGCCCGAGGCAAAAAAAGCCCAGGCGCTGGAGCTGCTGATGAATACGTTCGACG
>JBDTMS010000104.1:0-9324 GCA_039934195.1 Betaproteobacteria bacterium | reverse complement strand
CCGGCGCCGTGTTCGTTGACCGCTTCCTATCGACTGCAATGTTCTATCCATGCAATTACGGCTACGTCCCGCAGACGCTGTCGGGCGACGGTGACCCGGTCGACGTACTGGTGCTGAGCCCGGTTGCAATTATCACCGGCGTCGTCGTACGCTGCCGCCCGATCGGTATGCTGAAAATGGAAGACGAAGCCGGCGACGACACGAAACTTCTTACCGTACCGGTCGACAAACTGTCCAGCTTGTATCGGGATGTCGAATCTCCGCGCGATTTGCCGGACGCCACGCTTGCGCAGATCTCGCATTTTTTCGCGCATTATAAAGATCTCGAGGTGGGCAAATGGGTGAAGGTCGCGGGCTGGGTGGGCGCAGAAGAGGCTAAGAAAGAAATCCTCGAAGGCGTTGCCCGCTACAAGCGCGCGAAACGCAAACCACGCTCTTAACTCACGCAAGCAGCGTCGGAGTCCGTTCAGGTTCGCCTCCATCTAAACCACCAACGCGCGCCAGCGCGGTGCATTTGCTCGAATCGCGCACTAGAAGCGTGTCCGGTCTTCTCCATCAGTATCGCGTGCGGTAGATTCTCCGACGCCGGCAACTTAAGAGACCTGTTCTCGATCGATAGCGCTATCGATCGGAAGCATTTTTTGGCGCAACTTCATCCGCCGGCCGAAGCAACTTGCGTACGTTCTTTCCAGGAGAAACCAGCATGCTTTTAAGGTCAGGCGGATCAAGGCGATTGAGGATGCTTACCAGCGCCGTATCTATTCAACGCCGTCGCATGGACGCATCTTCGCAGTCGACGCACGTAGCGGTGCGATGAAGTGGATGTACAGCGCACCGCTACCGGATGATATCGGCAAGATGCTCTGGTGCGACCTAGGAAATCGGGGCGCAGCGTTATACGGCGATAAAGTCTTCTATACGACGCCCGATGCACACGTGATCGCGCTGGCCCGCGAAAGCGGCAAGGTGGTTTGGGACGTGACGATCGGCGACTATACGAAGGCTTACACGTTGACCGTCGCACCGCTGGTGGTGAAAGGCAAGATTGTAGTCGGCATGTCAGGCGCGGAGTTTCCAACACGTCTGTACATCGAAGCGATCGATGCCGACACGGGTCAGCAGGCATGGCGGCGCTACACGATCCCGGCGAACGCCGCAGTTGCCGCACAACGTGCGCGCGGTATTGTTGCGACGTAGGCTAACTTGCTTGCAAGTTAAGCTCGCCTGCGAGCGGCCGTAGCCACAACATGACGGCGGGCGTCGGGAAACTTCCCAATGCCTAAACACGACGGCGCACGGCGAAGTTGGTAGACCAGCTGTGACGTCGCGGTTGCGCACAACGTGCGCGATGCCTTGTTGCGGCGAGCCTTTACGTGTTCAATGAAATGTTGTTTCGCTCATCACATGGTGCTGCTCCGATTGTTTCGTTTAAGTCAGATCAAATGTCGCATATCCGGTAATTCATGAGGACGCCGCCTCCTCCTACGGCCGTCATCGTCAAGTAACCACTTCTACAATGCGCGGTGAATATTCACTCGCTTCGGTGCGCGCACCCGCCTAGTCTTTGCGATCGCCACCGCGCTGTCTATGCGCTAAACGCTGGTCAAGCGCCTCTCAGCGGTGGATGACCCGCCCACGTCCGGATTAACAAAGCCACAAAGGCCATAGCGCGTAGGAGCCGGCTTCGGCCACGGACAAAGCTCGTACTGCTTTCGATCGCTTTCATCGCTTGGTAGCGCATGCGCCGCAAATTCGGTCGCTGTCGCTCACAGAACCTGGCGAAGTTATCTGACTGATGCCCGCGGACCACTCCCATCTCCGTGATGCCGCGATTTGATCACGCCAATGTTCCAGCGAATTGAGGACCGTTTAGACGCGCATGCGAACGAGCTGCGATCACTTGCTAACGCCAGCGGGCTTCAGAAGCTGTAGTGCTGATTATCCACGGCGTACAAGTACGCTCGGTACGTAGATTTGCCGCAACCTCGGGCCCGGAATCGGGCACAACCTTTCATCGTAGAACCGCCTGGAGCGCTTAAATGAAAATATCCGACAAGCTGTTACGCGCGTCGCTTTTGATATTACTCGCACTAGCTATACAACCGCTTGCCGGGGCCACCGAGTATTTCGTCAGCCTTGCAGGAAAGGACGCCAACCCGGGCACTCCTGTGGACAAAGCCTTCCGGACTATCGCTAAAGGGATCAGCGTTCTGAAGGCGGGCGATATTCTCAGCCTCCGACATGGGGTATACGTCGAGCCGGTCAACATCGCGGGCAAAGTGGGGCCGATTGTCATTCGTTCCTATCCCGGTGAGCACGCCTACATCGATGGCAGCCTGGCTCAGTTCCGCAAGAAGAACAACAGCGACTGGATGCGCGCAGTGCTGGTGGACCCTGCCGCTCACCCGGAGGAGTACATCTCGGTCGGCACGTTCAATCAGGATTTCGTGAATCGGGGCGCGTTCCTTGATCGGAACCCTTATACGCGTCTGATCACCTACTCGAAGATCGAGGATCTGCGCGCGCCCAATCAGACGTTCGATAAGATAGGGGCCGCCGATGCGCGCCCCGGACCCGCGGTATTCCTCGAGTGTCCGGCCGACGATCCGGACCAGGCATGCGAGACCTACCCGGGGCAGGATCACCGCTTCAAGCCCGCCGGTTACCGGCATCCGTGGGTTTACATGGGACCCGGCATCTGGTTTGACAACACCAACGGCAAGATCCACATCCGCCTGTCGAGAACGACCAACAGCATTAGCGGGCTCGCCGATTACACCGGGGATGTGGATCCCGGTCTGGTTGCACTGGCAATCTCGCCGAAAGACCTGATCACGCTTAACGTGCGCGGCTCGAGCAATCTACGTTTCGAGAATCTCAGCGTGCGCTACGGCGGTCAGTATACGGTCCACATGAAGAACAACTTCAACGTCGCCTTCGATCACGTTCGCATTTTCGCCGGCAGCTACGGTATGCGCGCTCAGAGCAACGCTATCGTGCTTCGCAATTGCGAGGTCAACGGCGGGCTGCCGACCTGGTACTTCCGGAGTGACCGCAAGGCCGAATACTTCTACCGGGACGCTGGAGGCAATATCGTCGCGAACAACCTGGGCGGGCAGACTTTGATCGCGTTGCTGCTCGGAAACCCGAACGACGTGAACACGGAGATCGCGAACTGTGAGTTCAAGAATGCGCATGACTTGTACTTAGTCGGGCGCAATCTCAGGTTTCACCACAACTGGATAAACAACCTCAACGATGAGGGCTTGTTCCTCGACAGCGCGGAGAACCCAGACCTGCGCGTTTTCCAGAACGTCATCACCAAGACGCTCTCGCCGATCAGCTTCGCCGGTGGGAAAGTCGCCGGCCCCTTGTTTATCTATCGCAATCTGATCGATGTCCGTGGACCTTCGGCGGGATATCGTCCGCGGTCTACTGGCGATACTGACATCTGGCGCTACGGGAACACGTTCAAGAGCAATGAGGTCGATGGGCCGTATGCGCTGTTTCACAACACGTTCCTGGTCTACGCACAGGGCGGACAGGCCTCCTACCTTCACTTCCGCAGTTTAGTGGGGGACGGGTTGCGGCGTTCGTTCAACAACATCTTCGTTGCCGTCAATCCCGATGCCGAATCCGACCGTCCCATCACATTCCTGCCATCACCGTGCTTCCCCGGACCGACGGATGGCAACAATTACTATCGGATTGGCGCCGCAACGACGCCCGCGTACCGCTATCTCGAATATTCCTGCGGCGGGCTCAGCGCGAAGGCCGGGACCTTCTCCACCTTGCCGGAGTTGTGGGCAAGCGGCCTCTTCCAGCAGAGCAAGAGCCAGTACGCACCAGGCTACGAGGCGAACAGTATCGAAACCAATCCAAAGTTCAAGCTCATCGGCGCGGACGGCAAATTCCGGATCACGGATGACCTCCGTCTGAGGGAAGGCAGCCCAGCGACGGCCACTGGGGTAGTCCTTCCAAGCGACCTGAACGGCATGGATCCTCTGCGTGTCGAGAGCGGACGCCCGGACATTGGCGCATATCCTCTGGGCAGTGCACCGCTTAGAGTAGGCGTAGACGGCCGCATCTCGTATCCCGGGGCGAGCGAAGATCAATAGCACTCGCCGCAGCACACGTCTGCGAAGAAGATCTATCTGGCCCTGCATTTTTTGGATGCAGGGCTTTTTTCCTGTGGCAGGAACCGTAGGAACGCAATTAACTTCGGGTCGCTACATCGATGTTTTGTGAGGTGCCTGCACCTAAGCTCGCCTGCTACGGCCGCAGTCACAACATTATCCCGAGCTCTGGGAAATCTTCCGATGCTCAAGCAAGGTTGGTAGACGAGCTGTAACGTTGCGTTTGCGCACAACGTGCGGGCCAGCTTGTTGCGGCGTAGGCTAACTTGCCTGCAGCGAAGCTCGCGCGCCGAGCGGCCGAAGCCACAATGTGGTGGTGGCGGCGAGAAACTTCCCGACGCACAGACGCGCCGCCTCATGCTGAGCTGCTGGTAATCCATGAGTCGATTCCGGCGTCTGTTGGGACTCATACCTCCCGCTAGCCCTGCGGCCGACTTGCGAACACCGTTCTTTTTATTTAGCGCCGGTATGTGCCTTCACCGGCATAGATCAAACCGCCAAGACACGCGCGTAGAATCAATCGATAGCTGAGCGATGCGGCGCGTTATCCGACGCCGCTGGAATCAGCTCACTCTTTCGCGGGAGGCTGCCAAATGAAGCCAGCCGTGCCGTTCGCCAAGCTCACGCGTCCTCGCTTATTCACTGTCACGCCGCGCGAGCGCCTGTTCGCGCTATTGGGGGTTGAGCGTCCCGTCGTTTGGGTTGCGGGCCCGCCGGGCGCCGGGAAAACAACGCTTGTGGCGAGCTACCTGGATGCAAGGGCCCTTGAAGGAATCTGGTATCAAGCCGATGCGTCGGATGGCGATCCGTCGACGTTCTTCTACTATGTCGGCTTGGCAGGCAACGGCGCGGGAGCATCGAGCGAAGCGTCACTGCCTTTGCTCACGCCGGACTACCTGCCGGATCTACATGGATTTTCCCGACGCTTTTTCCGCGCTCTTTTTTCCCGGCTGCCGAGACATTCCGTACTCGTTATCGACAATTTTCAGGAGATTGCGGCGGAGTCGGTCGTACCCCGCCTCATCGAAGAAGCGGTCGCCGAAATTCCAGATCGCGTCGCAGTGATCATTATCAGTCGCACCGAGCCACCCCCATCGTTCGCACACTCGATAGCAAGCGACCGCGTGCAGCTTGTCGGCTGGCACGACTTGCAGCTCACGCGCGAGGAAACGCACGAGGTAACGCGGTTGCGGCTGCCGCTAGACGACCCCATGGTTACCTTGCTTCATGAACGCTGCGACGGCTGGGCCGCGGGGCTAACGCTAATGCTAGAACGCCTGCGTCGCAGCGGCACGGCGACCGCAGCCGTCGAGGCGGAAACGCGCGAAGCGGTATTCGACTATTTCGCCGGGGAGTTCTACGAATGCGCACCGATGAAGAACCGCATCACGCTGGCCGCGACCGCGCTGCTGCCGCATATGACAGAAGAGATGGCGGCGGCGATAAGCGGCAACGCCGATGCCGGCAAGCTACTCGATTATCTATATCGTCGTCATCTGTTTACCGATCGCCGGCTCGGCAGCCAAACAATCTACCAATATCACGCACTGTTTCGCGAATTCCTGTTGGCCCGCGCGCGGGAGATGTTCGGTGTGGACGGCGTCGCCGAATTGTCGGCCAAGGCTGCGGGCTTGTTGGAGGCCGCCGGTCAGATCGAACATGCGATCGCCCTCTTGGCTGCTGCGCGCGCTTGGACGTGCGTCGTCGAGATCCTCCAACGGCACGCGAGAACATTACTCGCGCAAGGACGCGGCCAAACGATGCGGCAGTGGATCGCGCTCCTTCCGGAATCGCTCGTGCAGGCGCAGCCATGGCTAGCGTACTGGTTCGGAATTTCGCTCGCGCAATCCGACTTTGCCGCCGCCCGCCGCTCACTTGAAGTCGCCTTCGACGGCTTCCGTGCAGCGGGCGAGGTTACGGGACAAACGCTGTCCGCGTCGGGAATGATCGACAGCTATTACTTCGAGTGGCGAGAGGATCATCCGCTGGATCATTGGATCGCAGTCATGGCCGACCTGCTCGCAAAAAATCCGCGGTTCGAAAACGGCGAGGATGAACTTAAACCTTATATGAGCATCGTCGCGGCGACAGTGCGCCGTTGCCCCGGCCATCCGATTCTGGTCGCCAGCATCGAGCACGTAATGCGCATGCTCGCTACGCCGCTGGAACCCAACGCTGCGATTAACGCCGCGGGTATGGTGCTGAATTACATTCACTTCGTCGCCGATCTCGATCTGTTGAATCGGGTGATGCGAGCGGTCGCGCTGCCGCTCAAGAACGCATCGGTCACGCCACCTACGATGGTGCATTGGCTAGGTCGGCTGTCATTTTGTCTGCATCGCAGCGGCGCGGATGCGAACGCGCGCTCTATTGTCGACCGAGCCATCGCTTTGGCCAAGGCACACGGCCTGCCGCAGTATCTCGGCTTTCTCTACCTGATGCGTTGCCATACGATTTCGTCCACCGGGAACGTCGCGGACATGAGATCGACGGTGCGAGAGTTCGAGGCAATAGCCGACAGCACACGCGCCCTTGAGCGCAACGCATTGTGTCGCGCTCGATCCAAGCTCGCTCTGTTAGAGAAAGATTACGCGCGGCTCGTCGTTGAATCGGAAGCGGCGATCCGATTGATCGATCAGGCCGGTCTCATTTGCGTTCAAATATGGAATCGAATGACCTTGGCCGCCACATTGGCCGTGGTCGAGCGAACACCGGAAGCGCTTACGGTCATCGCCCAGGCGCGCAGACTCCTCGTCGGTACGCCGTTTGTTCATCTTAAATGCGAGTTCGCGCTAATCGAAGCGTGGATCGCCCTGCGCGATGGTGATCGCACAAGCTGTCACACGAAATTGCGCGCCGTGTTGGCGCCGATCAAGGCGCGGCATATGGCAGCGGACTATTTGAGCTATGCGCCGGCGATCATTCGGAGCAGCCTGTTTGCTGAAGCGCTGCGCGAAGGCATCGAAACCGAAACGGTGCGCGATATCATCAGACGCTATTCGGTTCCGGCACCGCCTGATGACCGCCATTGGGCGTGGCCGCTGAAGATCTACATGCTCGGACGCTTCGAAGTGCTGGTCCACGAGGTGCCGCTCACGTTCGGCCGGAAGCTGCCACGCAAGGCGCTGAGGGTGCTCAAGCTCGTCGCCGCGCATGGGGGCAAGGTCTCGGATCGCGTTTTGATGGATATGCTATGGCCGGACGAAGACGGCGATGTCGCCTACCAATTGTTGACTGCGACCTTGTATCGCTTGCGCAAATTGCTCGGCAGCGACGAAGTGCTCCGGCAGTACGCGGGGACGGTGTGCTTCGATAATGCGCATTGCTGGTTGGATGTAGCGGCCTTTGAACGATCGCTCGAAATCGCGGGGTCTGACAAGGACGCGGACCACTTGGCAGAGACCGTGCGGCTATACGGCGGACCGTTGCTTCCAGATGATGACGCTGAACCTTGGGTCGCTGCTCTTCGCGCGCGGCTGAATAAAAGGTTCGTTCATATCGTGGTCGATTACGGCGCACGGCTCGAGTCGATCGACCGGTGCGAGGATGCAATCCGCTGTTACCTCAACGGAATTCAGGCCGACAATGTTTCAGAGCCGCTCTATCAAGGATTGATACGATGCTATGAGCGGCTCGGCCGTCAGGTCGACGCGATTCGAGCCTACGAGACGCTGCGTGGGGCGCTCGCTGAGAAATTCAACGCAAGGCCGTCTCGACAGACCGATGCGTTACTGGCTGCGTTGCGCGCTCGTCACAATTCGGCGGAACTCGCCAAGTAAAGCGAATAGATCAGCAATAAATCAGTGTGTCCTCGGTAATCTGTTCGACAGCTTTCCGCTGAAGCTCGGAAAGCGCCATCCAACAGCGACTGGGAGATAAGAATGCTGATCGTCGATCCAAAGAATGCGCGTGCCTGCGGCACCAGGCTGCCTACGTGTCCCGAGCACAAGCGGTCGCGGCGCGATGCATTGCGCGCCATGTTAGGGTTCGGTGCAGCAATGCTGGCAACGGGGCTTAGCAGCGCGCGAGCAGCCGAGGCCATGCGCGGCTTCACCGCTATCGAACATCTCGGCCCGTTCTATCCCGTGACGAAGCCTGAAGATCGGGATGACGACCTGACGCTCGTTAAAGGCCAACCGGCACGTGCGGAAGGCGAGGTTTTATATGTCAGCGGGCGCGTCCTCAACATGCGCGGCGAACCGGTGCGCGGTGCAAAGCTAGAGGTGTGGCAGGCAAACGCGAAGGGCCGCTATATTAACGCCGCAGACCGCAATCCCGCACCGCTCGATCCGAACTTCCAGGGCTATACGCGGCTCGTCACGAACGCGGAAGGACGCTACGCATTCAAGACGATCAAACCCGGCGCTTATCCGACGCCGAAACCCGGCTGGGTGCGACCGCCGCACATCCATTTCGATATCACCGGTAACGTGAGCCGGTTGACCACTGCATTGTATTTCGACGGCGAGCCGTACAACGATGGGGATCTAGTGCTGCAGACGTCGTGGGCGAGAGAGACCCAAATCGTGAAGCTCGGCGGTGCAAGGTCCACCCAAGAGCCGCAGGCGCTAACCGCGGAGTGGGACATTGTATTGATCGGCGGGTAAGGAAGTCGCGCGGTTGCGGCTCGATCAGCGGCGAACACGCCGAGTAACCCAAGACGTTCACGAAGCCGCCTAGAATGCATCGAAACGACGGCTTACTTCTCGCCCGACTTTTCCACATGGCCGCCGAACTGGAAGCGCATCGCGGAGAGCAGCTTGTTCTGGAAATCCGCTTCGCCGCGAGAGTTGAACCTTGAGTACAGCGCCGAAGTCAGCACCGGTGCGGGCACGGCTTCGTCGACGGCCGCATGGATCGTCCAGCGGCCTTCGCCGGAGTCGGATACGCGGCCGGCGTATTTGGCGAGATCGGGATCTTCGATCAGCGCATTGGCGGTGAGATCCAACAGCCACGAGGCGACGACGCTGCCACGCCGCCACACCTCGGCGACATCGGGCAGGTTGAGATCGTACTGATAGTGCTCGGGGTCGCGCAGCGGCGTGGTTTCGGCGTCGATCTCATGGGTCTGCTTGCCGATGTTGGCGTTGCGCAGGATGCCGAAGCCTTCGGCGTACGCAGCCATGATGCCGTACTCGATGCCGTTGTGGACCATCTTGACGAAATGACCGGCGCCATTCGGGCCGCA
>JBDTMS010000103.1:0-9357 GCA_039934195.1 Betaproteobacteria bacterium | reverse complement strand
ACAGCGACACGACGGATATCGTCTGTTGACTCATTCGCCTTCAGCTTATTAAAACACCGGCAGCCATGGATCCAGCCGACAAACAAGCCGACTTGCAAGTACACAACTTGATTGGCGAGTTGCTCGTCGACCTGCACGCGGCCGACGTCCTCTGGCAGCTGGCGCTGCTGACCATCAGCCTCATCGCTGCCTGGTGGATCTCGCGGGTGGTCCGAGCACGATTGCGCCTGCGGAAGTCGACCAGTTCGAGTCATGCGTCGATCAAGATCGGCGTGGCCGGGTTCGTGCGCGTCTTGTTCCCGCTGACCATGTTGATTTTGGTGGTTGTCGGGCGCTTTGTATTGCGCCACTACGAGCCGCAAGTCAGCTTGCTGAATCTTGCCGTGCCGCTGATCTTCTCCTGGATGCTCACCCAGCTTGCGCTCTATGCAGTGGGGCATGCGCTCGCGCCCGGCGACCCCCTGCGCTATTGGGAGAAGGTCCTCGCATGGTCGATCTGGATCGGCGTTGCGCTCTACATCAGCGGTGCGCTACCTGAGCTCGAACGCATCCTGGACGGTTTCGGCTTTCATATCGGCAAGCAGCGTATCTCGATGCTGACTGTCCTCGAGGGCTTGCTGTCACTCGCGGTCAGCATATTGATCGCGCTGTGGGTCGGCCGCCTCATCGAAGACCGCTTGATGGTCATTCAAGGCGTCGATATCAATGTTCGAGTCGTGCTCTCGAAGCTGGTCAAGACGCTGCTCATCCTCATCGCGATCTTCATTGCGCTGCCGATGGTGGGAATCGATATCACGGTGCTGTCGGTGTTCGGCGGCGCGCTCGGCGTGGGCATCGGGTTCGGCCTGCAAAAGATTGCGGCCAACTATTTTTCCGGTTTTCTGATTTTGCTAGATCGCAGTGTGAGCCTCGGTGCATTAGTGACGATCGACGGCTATTACGGCGAAGTGCGGCGCCTGAACGCGCGCTACATGGTCGTCAAAGGCATGGACGGTACCGAGGCGATCATCCCCAACGAAACGGTAATCACTTCCGTAGTGATCAATCATTCGTATACCGATCCGCGCGTGCGTATCGACATCCCAATCCAGATCAGCTATCAGAGCGATGTCGAATTGGCGCTCAGACTGCTGATCGAGGCCGCACTCGCGCAGGACCGCACACTGCGCGATCCTGCGCCGGCGGCAGTGCTCAAAGGCTTTGGTGAAAGCGGCATCGATCTGGAGTTGTACGCGTGGATTGCCGATCCCGAATTGGGCAAAGCGAACGTCCGTTCGGATATCTATCGCAACCTATGGCAGAGTTTCCGGTCTCAGGGTATCGAGATCCCTTATCCAAGACGAGAAATTCAAGTTTTGCGAAGTACCAAGTCTGGTCTCAAGCCGCCAAAGGCAAGTGATTGAGCGCGCTGCCGCGCGTGCTATCCGGCACCGCTCTTGCATGACAATTGTTCGCTTTTGCCGCAACGTATCCGGCATCGCAAGTGTGATGCGGAATTGGCGATCCAGGACGCATTGAAAAACGCGATTTCGCCGCAATATTGTGGGGTTGTAGGTTTCTTGACTGAGGCCGACAATATATAGCTGCGACGTGCACAAGGGCTGCACACTCTCCGCCCTGACGATTTCTAACTACCTACTATCACTATGGATTTCATGTTCGAACTCGCGTCTGGCCTGATTGACCTGCCCTGGTGGGGTTACGTCCTGGTAGCCCTCGGACTGACTCACATCACCATTGCAGGCGTTACGATCTACTTGCATCGCTACCAGGCGCATCGCGCGCTCGAGTTGCACCCGTCAGTGAGCCACTTCTTCCGTTTTTGGCTATGGCTTACGACCGGCATGGTCACTAAGGAATGGGCTGCGGTCCACCGCAAACATCATGCGAAGTGCGAGACCGAAGAAGATCCTCATAGCCCTCAAATTCTAGGGTTGAAGAAAGTGCTGGCCGAAGGTAGCGAGCTCTATCGTATCGGCGCCGCGGACAGCGAGCTCCTCGCCAAGTACGGGCACGGCACGCCGGACGACTGGATAGAGCGCAATCTGTACGCGCGTCACAGTGTGATGGGCGTGGCGATCATGATGGTGATCGACCTGGCGCTGTTCGGATTTGCCGGCCTGGCAATCTGGGCCGTGCAAATGGCGTGGATACCTGTGTTCGCCGCCGGGATCATCAACGGACTCGGCCACCACACCGGCTACCGCAATTTCCAGCCGGAAGACGCCAGCGTCAACATTGTCCCCTGGGGCATTCTCATCGGCGGCGAAGAGCTGCATAACAACCACCATGCCTATGCATCGTCGGCGCGGTTGTCGAACAGATGGTACGAGTTCGATATCGGCTGGATGTACATCCGTATGATGGAGATCGCCGGATTGGCGGAGGTCAAGAAGATCGCGCCTAAGGTGCGCTTCGAAACGGACAAGCCACAGTGCGATTTGCAGACGTTGCAGGCCGTCATCACCCATCGGTACGACGTCGTCCAACGATTTGCACGCACGCTGAAGACCACCCTGGCTGAGGAGCTTGACCGTTTGAAATCGCGCGGCCATGCCGTCGAGGATCGGGTGCTCAAGCGCTGGCTGCATCGCGACGCCAGTAACCTTGAGGCACATGAGCGCGCGCGATTGGAAGAAGTGCTGAGCACGAGCAAGGTGCTGGCGACGGTCTACGCAATGCGGCAGGAGTTGCCGGCTCTTTGGGTTCGCTCCACGGCTTCGAAAGAACAACTGTTGCAGCAGCTCGAAGATTGGTGCAAACGTGCGGAGAAGAGCGGCATCGCTCAGCTCGCGGCGTTTTCCCAGACTTTGCGCCGATACGCGGTTGCCTAAAACCGCATCGCTGCTATAGCGTTTTGCCGAAGGGGCCTGCAACTGCAGGCCCCTTTTCTTTTGGCGCGCTGCGCTCAGCAGCGGTAACCGCACACGCCTAAGGCAATATCGGCTACGTACCTGACTTAAACGGGATTTGGCTCCCGGCATGGCACAAAAATCGCAAGCTTGGGCGCTCGCTGTACGGATCGACTACTCACCAGTCTCTCGCACGCCGCATGCGCTAGCTTCGGCGAATTTCCAACCAAGCACCCGGCATCGGGAATCCTGAAAAGGATGATTCAGTGACACCGTTTCCGCGCTCGATTCGCTCTCTTGAGGCGGATCGTTTTCGCGCATCCGCCATCGGACTGATCGTTGCCGTGGTGATCCTGGGCATCTGGCTCGGCTGGTTCTTTCTCGCCCGGGTATCGGTGTACAAGGTCGCGAACGGTGTTCGTCTCGAACAGTGGGCATGCACCTCGTGCGACACGATCGGGAAGGCGTCGATCGCAGTAGTCGATTTTCCTGCCGCTATCGCACTTACTCACGTCCGCGTCGGACAGACCGCGTTCATGCATCTCGATGGGCTCCCCAGGGCGCTATACGCAGGGATTCGCGCTGAGGTCAGCAGTGTTTCGACTCAGGTGGTTGAAGGTAAGGTTCGCGTCGAGCTGGCAACGCAGCCGGACGATGACGCCTATATCACGCTGCGTCCTAACCTGACCGCGACGATAGAGGTCGAGGTGGAACGCGTCTCCCCGGCTATCCTGGTTTTGCGAACGACCCGGCGCTGGCTGCACATGTCGTCCGAGTCCGAAGCCGAAACCGAGTAGGACGCCCAGTTGCCAGGATTCCTCAAGCGGCGTTTGATCGTGCCGGAGGTCATCCAGACCTCTGCGATGGACTGTGGTCCAGCATCGTTGAAGTGTTTGCTCGAAGGTTTTCGCATTCCGGTCAGTTATGGCCGTTTGCGCGAAGCCTGTCAGACCGACGTCGATGGCACTTCCATCGACACGATGGAAGAGATCGCAAACCAGCTGGGGCTGGACGCGGCTCAGGTGATGATCCCCGTGGATCAGGTGCTGATGCCGGAAGCCGATGTCCTGCCTGCCCTCGCCGTTGTCCGGCTACCCAACAACATCCTTCACTTCGTTACCATCTGGAGCTGCTACGGCGGGTTGGTACAGTTGATGGATCCCGCGACCGGACGCCGCTGGTCGACGCGCACGCAAGTGCTGGACGATCTCTACCAGCACATCGCGCCGGTGCCGTCCGAAGGCTGGCGCGAGTGGGCAGGCAGCGAGCAATCGATCGCTATTCTGCGTCTGCGCATGAAGAACATCGGCGTTCCCGGTTCAATCGTGAAACGTACGCTCGAAAGTGGGGTGAGCGATCCAAGCTGGTTCGGACTCGCCGCCCTGGACGCTGGCGTCCGCATGGTCGACACCTTGGTGCGTTCAGACGCCTTGCGGCGCGGCGCAGAGGCCACCCGAACGTTGCTGTCGGTGCTCGACCGAGTGACCGCCGATCGCGCAAGCAACTCACGCATCATCCCATCCGCATATTGGTCGGTGGAATCGGGGCCTGCGGCCGAGGACGGCACCGAACAGGTGTCACTTCGCGGTGCGGTTCTGCTGTGCGTGTACGGGCGCCGCAAGACCGTGGCCGACGCAGAGGCGGCACAACTTTCCCCCGATCTTGTCGCCGCATTGGCGGAAAAGCCGAAGCACGCGGCATACGAGCTGTTCCGACTGTTGCGCGCCGATGGGTTGTTTACGCCGTCGATCCTAGTTTCGATGTTGTTCGCGATTGCCAGTGCGCTGGTGATCGAAGGCTTGTTGCTGCGCGGCCTGCTCGACTTGCGTTACACACTAGCAATCCCGGAACAGCGTCTTGCCGCGTTCGGACTTTTGATCGTGTTTCTATTAGCGGTCATCGGTCTTCAATGCATCACTACTGCAGGCGGATATCGCGTGGGCCGCAGAATCGAAGCGCGTCTGCGTATCGCTTTCCTGTCGAAAATACCGCGGCTAGGCGATCGCTACTTCAGCAGCCGGCCGATCTCCGACATGGCAGAACGCAACCACAGCGTGCATCGATTGCGCACCTTGCCGGACCTCGGTCGCCATTTCATTCAGACGACTGCCGAGCTGGCACTGACCGCTGCGGCAATCGCCTGGCTCGTGCCCTCGAGCGCATCGATCGCAGCACTTGCTGCGTTGTCCGGAATCGGTCTGCCGCTGGTACTGCGGCATTTCATTGCCGAGCCCGATCTTCGCGTGCGTACACACGCAGGCGCGCTGACGCGCTTCTACCTCGACGCATTGCTCGGATTGATAGCGATCCGCACGCACGGCGCCGAGCTGTCGATCCGCCGCGAGCACGAAGGCCGGCTCGTCGACTGGGCGCGCGCAGGCGTAACGCTCCAGCGCCTGAGCGTTCGCGTACTGGGACTGCAATTGCTGGTTGGATCGTCGCTGACGATATGGTTGCTATTCGACGCCCTCAGCCAGCCCAATGCGATCAGCAGCGCCTTGCTGGTGGCCTACTGGGCGCTGAACATTCCAGTGCTGGGCTATGACATCGCGATCATGGTTCAGGAATACCCGATCCACCGAAACACTACGATGCGCTTGCTGGAGCCGCTCGGCGCGCCGGAAGCCGTCGTGCCGACGGACCCGGATGCTGATGTCCAGGTAACCGCAGCGTCGCCGATGCTTCCGTCGGGCGTGTCGATTCACCTCGACAACGTCACCGTTCGTGCCGGCGGCCACGTCATTCTTTCCGGCATCGAGTTCGATATCCGGCCTGGTGAACACATCGCGGTCGTCGGCGCGTCGGGCGCCGGCAAATCCAGCTTGATCGGGCTGCTACTGGGGTGGCACCAAGCCTCTGCCGGCGAGGTGATCGTCGACGGCGTTGTGCTCACGAGCAGCGAGCTCGATCGATTTCGTAAGCAAATTGCGTGGGTCGATCCCAGTGTGCAGCTGTGGAATCGCTCGCTGTTTGCCAATCTCAGATACGGCGCACCGAATCGTGTCGGCCGGCCGATCGGAGAAATAATCGAGCAAGCCGACCTGCGCCGTGTGCTGGAGAATCTACCCGACGGTATGCAAACGCCGCTTGGTGAAGGTGGCGGCCTGCTGTCGGGCGGCGAGGGACAGCGCGTACGCTTCGGTCGTGCAATGCTGCGCTCCGATGCGCGTCTGGTAATTTTGGACGAACCATTCCGCGGCCTCGATCGCGATAAACGCCGCGTACTGCTCGGTCGTGCACGCGCGTTCTGGCGGCATGCAACGCTCATCTGCATCACGCACGACGTCGGCGAGACGATGGGCTTCAACAAAGTGTTCGTGATCGAGCAAGGCAAGCTCGCCGAACAGGGGTCGCCCAGCGAGCTCGCCGCGCGCCCTCAGTCGCGCTATCGAGCTATCCTCGAGGCCGAGCAGGCCGTGCGCGATACCATTTGGTCGAATGCGTTGTGGCGGCGCATTCGCATCGAACACGGAAGCCTGTCAGAAGTCACTCAGCGCGAGTCGGTGCGATGAGTGGCTCGCGTCCGATCCTGGCCGGTCAGCGCGTTGAACGATGCGATGGTCGCGCTCGCTCAACGAAGCGGCATCGCACTGCAGGCGGGCCGCCGATCGATGTCGGTCGATCCATTAATGGATGCGAGCGACACAGCGCTCGGGCACTGGATCGAAGACCTCGCGGCGCAGAGCGACATGGAAGCCGAGCCGATCAGCACGCCGTACGGAGATGTTGCGGACTTCATGGCGAAAGTCGGACCGGCGATCGTGCGCCTGCCACGTGGAAAGAGCATCGCCAGCGCGCGATTCATGGTTGTACTCAAGGGAGGCGGCAAACGCCTGTCCGTCCTTGGGACCGATCTGAAAACCTATCGAATTCGCGCAAACGCCGTATGTACAGCGCTGCGCTTGCCGATCGAGGCTGCGGTAGGGGTAGAAACCGATCGACTCCTCGATGAAGCCGGTGTCAGCCGTCGCCGGCGAGCGCACGCACGCTCGGCGATTCTGCGCGAACGGTTACGCGGGGTCGCGCTCACCGGTTTCTGGATGCTGCGCATCCCGCCGGGCGAGAGCTTCTGGACGCAGATGCGCCACGTCGGCCTGCCGCGCCGCTTCGCAATATTCCTCGGCTTGCACGCGCTGCAATATGCGATCTACATTATCTCGTGGGCGGTGCTGGGTTGGGCAGTATTCAAAGAACGCATCGAGCCGGGCTGGCTGATGGCGTGGGCCCTGCTGCTGTTGACAGTCGTTCCGCTGCGCATGGTAGAAGCGCGCTGGCAGAGCTTGTTGTCGATCGATATCGGAACGCTACTGAAACAACGCCTGCTGTATGGCGCGCTCAGGCTCGAGCCTGAGGAGATCAAGCATCAAGGTATCGGACAACTCCTGGGCAGCGTGTTAGAGTCCGACGCGGTGGAAAATCTTGCGTTGACCGGCGCGCTAGTCGATTGCGTGGGACTGCTGGAGCTGATCGTAGCGGGAGCGGTGCTGGCAGTTGGAGCAGGTGGGCCGATCCACATGGCACTGCTCGTCGCGTGGTCGGTGTTCGCGGGGTATCTCGCGTGGCGTTACTATCGCAATCGACGCGATTGGACCACCGATCGGCTCGAGATGACACATGACATCGTCGAGCAGATGGTCGGTCATCGCACCCGCCTCGCGCAAGAAGAGCCAACGCGGTGGCATGAGGACGAGGACCGAATGCTGCCTCGATATCTGGAGTTTTCCAAGCGCGCCGATCGGTCTCTGTTGTTGCTGAATGCAGGGGTGGCACGGGGCTGGCTGATCGTTGGCTTGCTTGGGCTGGCGCCCGCATTCATCATGGGCTCGGTCGAGGCGCCGATCGCGCTCGCTATCAGTCTCGGTGGCGTCCTGCTGGCGTATCGGGCGCTCGCGCGCATCGGCGGGGGCTTGGGAAACATTGCCGGTGCACTGGTAGCGGCCGAGCGCGCTGCGAATCTGTTCCGCGCGGCCAGCCGGCCCATTGTCCGCGGCGCACCATCTTCGCTGCTCGCAACCAGCTCGGCGGGCGCATCCGGCGACAAACGCCAGACCGTCGTGGAAGCGAGTCAAATCGTGTTCCGCTACCAAGATCGCGGCGATCCGGTGCTGCAAAATTGCAGTCTGCGAATCCGCAAGGGCGACCGCATCCTGCTGGAAGGTCCATCCGGCGGCGGCAAGTCGACGCTGGTTTCGCTGCTCACCGGTCTGCGCAGCCCCGAATCGGGCTTGCTCCTTCTGCATGGTCTCGATCGCAACACCGTCGGCGCGCAGCGCTGGCGACAGCAGATCGTGGCTGCACCGCAGTTTCACGATAACTACATCGTCACCGAGACGTTCGCATTCAATCTGCTGATGGGACGCGGCTGGCCGCCGCAGGAAAATGACTTCGAAGACTTCGAGGCTATATGCCGCGAGCTCGGTCTGGATAAGCTGATCGAGCGTATGCCATCGGGGTTGCTGCAAATCGTCGGAGAAACCGGCTGGCAGCTATCGCACGGCGAGAAAAGCCGCTTGTACATGGCGCGCGCGCTGCTGCAGAAATCGGATCTCGTAATCCTCGACGAGAGCTTTGCCGCGCTCGATCCCGAGACGCTGCAGCAAGCGATGAACTGCGCGCTCGGGCGCGCAGGCACGCTGGTGCTGGTGGCCCACCCTTAGGCGCTGCACGAAAGCAAACAACTAGGCACTGGAAAAAGCAAAAAGGCCTGCATGTGCAGGCCTTTTTCTTTGCAGCTTGTGCTCGATGAGCGATGCGCCTACTTCAGCTTCGTCTCTTTATAGATGACGTGCTTGCGAGCGACGGGATCGAATTTCTTCAGCTCGATTTTGTCCGGCTTGGTCCGCTTGTTTTTGGTCGTTGTATAGAAGTGGCCGGTTCCAGCACTGGATTCGAGCTTGATCTTTTCGCGCATGTCGCTGCTCCTTATACGGGGTCCTCATGCGGGGGCCGGAACACTCACGGCGCCCTGAGGCATTATTCGGTAGAACTTAGATCTTCATACCGCCAGCGCGCAATTCCGCCAGCACGACTTCGATACCCTTCTTGTCGATCGTCCGCAGGCCGGCGTGACTGATGCGAAGACGCACCCAACGGTTCTCCCCCTCGACCCAGAAGCGCTTGGACTGAAGATTCGGCAGGAAGCGGCGTCGAGTCTTGTTGTTTGCGTGGGAAACGTGGTTGCCGCCCAGCGGCTTCTTCCCGGTGACTACACATACACGAGCCATCATTACACCTCGTTGATCTGGAATCCGTTGATCTGGAATCCGAAAATCGTTGATCTGGAATCCGAAAAGCCGAGTTTTATACCACACTCGGACAGCCATCGGCAAGTCGGTCATTGTAGCGTTTCGTTTGTTGCCTCACGCCACGGCTAGAGCAGACCGCGCTCGGCAAACGACATCGTCTGATTGCCGCCGACGATGAAATGGTCCAGCACTTTCACATCGACCAGACTCAACGCCTGCTTCAGCGCCTGCGTGAGAATCTCATCTGCGCGGCTCGGCTC
>JBDTMS010000102.1:0-9442 GCA_039934195.1 Betaproteobacteria bacterium | reverse complement strand
GGCGATCCGTTCAACAACTACGTCGCCACTCACGATAAAGGCAGTCTGGTCGAAGGCAAGGTCAAGAGCATCGATGCGAAGGGCGCCGTAATCAGCCTCGACGGTGAAGTCGAAGGCTACTTACGCGCTTCCGAAATCTCGCGCGATCGCGTTGAAGACCTGCGTACGCAAATGAAAGAAGGCGAATCGGTCAACGCCATGATCATCAATATCGATCGCAAGAACCGGACGATTAACCTGTCGGTTAAAGCCAAGCACGTAGCCGAGGAGTCCGAGGCGATACAGAAGCACACCGCGGAAGCGCCCGCAAGCGCCGGTACCACCAACCTCGGCGCGCTGTTGAAAGCAAAGATGGATACCAAGAACTCAACTCAGTAACGTTACGGGGATTGCAGGGCCAGCTGGCACTATCGCGGCGATTTTGCGGTGGGATACGGCAGACTCTGCTGAATCCGGAGAAGAGAAGCTGTTCAGTGCAAGTCGCGCTTTTGGCCCCGCTTCCGCGGGGCAGCGTCGCAGCGAGATGTTCGCTGCGCAAACTTGCAGATGGGATCGATAACACGGACGCCGTTATCAGTACCTGGATGTGGATGTTTCCGCCACCCTGGTGTTTTGGTGTTGAGGGCGGCGAGCAGCACAGCAAGACCGGGGACGAGGCAGGCATTCCGACCAGCCACAAGGGAAACCATGACAAAGTCGGAGTTGATCTCCAGGCTTGCGGTTCACTTTCCGCAACTGGTGGCCAGCGACGCGGAGCTGGCTGTAAAAATGATTCTCGATGCCATGTCGAAAAGCTTGGCGCAGGGTCGACGCATCGAGATCAGAGGCTTTGGCAGCTTCGGCCTGAACTATCGTCCCCCGCGTATTGGGCGCAATCCAAAGTCGGGCGAAAAGGTACAGGTGCCCGCCAAATACGTGCCGCACTTCAAGGCCGGCAAAGAATTGCGCGAGCGCGTGGATGCGCAGCGTGAGGAGCAGGCCTAGTCTCGAAGCGCTGCGCACGGACCAATCACATACGCCGCCCATGCGGTATCTGTTCTGGATCCTTCGGATCTTCCTCTTTCTGCTGTTGCTGGGGCTTGCTATGAAGAACACAGACCCGGTAGCCGTACGCTACTTCCTCGGGTGGGAATGGCGCGCTCCGTTGTCGCTGGTTCTGTTCGTTTTCTTCATCATCGGCGCTGCGCTGGGCGTGTTGGCGGGCGCCGCGTGGTTGTACCGGCAGCGCCGCGAGGTCGCACTCCTGCGACGTGAGCTAAATGCGCGGCAGGCCGCGCTGAGCAGCACCGATAGCGGGCCTGAGCGGCGGTTGCTCTGATCCGCACGGCTCGATGCTCTAGTCCTTCGGTGCTTTAGTCCATGGAATTCGAGCTCTGGTGGCTGATCGGTTTCCCGATTTTTTTCGGCTTGGGCTGGCTCGCCGCACGTATCGACATCAAACAATTGCTGACCGAGTCGCGTTCGGTACCTTCATCGTATTTCCGCGGCCTCAATTTCCTGATCAACCAGCAGCCGGACAAGGCGATCGAAGCCTTTATCGAAGTGGTAAAGGTCGATCCGCAAACCGTCGAGCTGCATTTCGCGTTGGGAAATCTGTTTCGTCGGCGCGGTGAGGTCGAGCGTGCGATTCGCATGCATCAAAATCTGGTCGATCGCGCGGACTTGGCGACCGAGCAGCGTGTCACCGCGCTGTACGAACTAGCGCAGGATTATCTCAAGGCCGGTTTGCTCGACCGGGCGGAGGAGATGTTTCTGAAGCTGCAGGGCACGCCCTACGAACAGGCCGCTCTAAAGTTCCTGCTGGATATCTACGAGCAAGAAAAAGACTGGCTGAAAGCGATCGACATCTCCAAGAAAATGGATTCGTTCACCGGCCAGTCCAGCTTGAAGGAGATCGCCCATTTCTTCTGCGAGCTGGCGCAATTGGACATGATGCATTCGCGGCCGCAACCAGCGCGCGCCTATCTGCAAGAAGCGCTCAGTACCAATCGCAAATGCGTTCGCGCGTTTATTCTGCTGGGCGATCTAGCGTTGAGCGAAGGCCGGCCAACCGAAGCAATTGAATTCTGGAAACGGATCGAGGGGCAGAATCCTGACTATCTCGCGCTCATCGCAGACCGCATCTACGCTGCATACAAACAACTGGATCGTCAGGAGGAAGGCATAAGTTTGTTGCGCGGCTATCTGGCGACGTATACGTCACTCGATCTGCTGAATACGGTGTTCCAGGTCGTAGTGGAACGCGAAGGCCCGGCTGCCGCGAACCTGCTGGTACGCGAAGAACTGCGCCGCGCGCCGACGCTACTGGGTCTCGATAAACTCCTTGAGGCGCAATTGCTCGAAGCGCCGATCGAGCGCCGCCGCGATCTCGAGCTGATCCGCAATCTAGTGCATCAGCACACGCGGAGCCTGGCGCTCTACCGCTGCGACAGTTGCGGCTTTCAGGCCCGCCATTTCTACTGGCATTGTCCGGCATGTCACGGCTGGGAAACGTACCCGCCACGGCGCACCGAAGAGCGCGAACTGGCGAAATGAACGACGCGAAAATTATCGTTGCACTCGACTTCGCCGAAGCGGAGAGCGCGCTCGCGCTCGCGCACCGCTTGTCGCCGCAATTGTGCCGTCTGAAAATAGGTAAAGAGCTGTTTACCGCTGCGGGACCCGCACTAGTCGACAGCCTCACAGCGCTGGGCTTTGCGATTTTTCTGGATCTTAAGTTCCACGACATCCCCAACACCGTGGCGCAGGCCTGCAAAGCCGCTGCGCGAATGGGAGTATGGATGATGAACATTCACGCGAGCGGCGGCCGCAGCATGATGAGGAGCGCGCGCCAGGCGCTCGGCGACGCACCGGATCGACCACTGCTCATCGCGGTTACCGTGCTGACCAGTCTCACCGAGGGAGAACTCGCCGAGACCGGCGTTGTGACGTCTGTGCAAGAGCAGGTCTCGCGGCTGACGAAGCTGACTGCCGACAGCGGGCTCGACGGCGTGGTCTGCTCGGCACTCGAGGCCAAGCGCTTGCGACAGGAACGCGGCGAAGGATTTATGCTGGTCACGCCCGGCATTCGTCCGTCGAATGAAGCCGGCGATGATCAAAAGCGCATTGCGACACCGAAACAGGCAATGCTCGACGGGGCCAGCTATCTTGTGGTCGGGCGTCCGATTACCAGAGCGGCGGATCCACTGCTGGCTCTGCAGGCGATTCAGACTGAAATCGACGACTTGACTTGATCGGTGTGTCGCGAAAACGAACACCCTGTGTCGGCGCATTCCTGGCGTTTTGCAGTGCACACATTCGGGTATCATTTCGTCGGTACGTATACGTATACGTATACGTGAACGTGCACTGAGCGCGCGTAACCAACATCCAACAAGTTTTCTCTAGAGCGGACCGTGAAGATCACAATTATTGGAACCGGCTATGTCGGCCTAGTCTCGGGTGCTTGTCTCGCCGATCTCGGCAATGACGTGCTATGCCTCGACTTGGATCAGAACAAGATCGACATGCTCGAGTCGGGCGGCATTCCGATCTATGAGCCGGGGCTCGAATCGATCGTTAAAAGCAACGCGGCAGCCGGACGTTTGCGCTTTACCACCAACGTCGAGAAAAGCGTCGAGCATGGCGCCGTGCAGTTCATCGCGGTCGGCACGCCGCCGGACGAGGACGGTTCTGCCGATCTGCGTTACGTGCTCGCGGCAGCCCGCAGCATTGGCCGCACCATGCAGGAATACAAAGTCATCGTCGACAAATCGACGGTGCCGGTTGGCACGGCCGACAGCGTGAGACAGGCGATCGCGGAAGAGTTGAAAACCCGCGGCGTCGATCTGCCGTTCAGCGTAGTCTCGAATCCGGAATTTCTCAAAGAAGGCGCGGCCGTCGAAGACTTCATGAAGCCCGATCGCGTTGTAATCGGCGTCGACGACGATCGCGCGACGCAGATCATGCGAGCGTTGTACGCACCGTTTCAGCGTAATCACGAGCGCATGCTGGTCATGGATGTACGCTCCGCAGAGCTGACCAAATACGCAGCCAACGCGATGCTCGCAACGCGCATCAGTTTCATGAACGAGCTCGCCAATCTCGCCGAGAAGTTAGGTGCCAACATCGATCAGGTGCGGCGTGGAATCGGTTCTGATCCGCGTATCGGCTATCACTTTCTATATGCGGGTTGCGGCTACGGCGGCTCGTGTTTTCCCAAGGACGTGAAGGCGCTGCGCCGTACGGCCAGCGATAAAGGCGTCGACCTGCGTATCCTCGGCGCGGTCGAAGCAGCCAACGACGGGCAGAAGCTGCGCCTGGTAGAAAAAATTGTTGCTCGGTTGGGCGAGCGGCTGGATGGGCGCCGGTTCGCGATCTGGGGTCTGGCGTTCAAGCCCAATACCGACGATATGCGAGAGGCGCCCAGCCGCGTGATCATCGATCAGATTCTTCAACGCGGTGGGCAGGTAACGGTCTACGATCCAGTTGCGATGCCTGAAGCACGTCACATCTTCAGCAGCGAGGAGCGCGTGCGTTTCGCGGCATCGCCGATGGTCGCACTGGACGGTGCCGACGCACTGATCATCATCACCGAGTGGAAAGAATTTCGCAGCCCGGATTTCTCGAGTATCAAGCAGCGGCTCAAGTCGCCGCTCGTTTTCGATGGCCGCAATCTCTACGATCCGAAAACTGTTGCCGACGCGGGCCTCGAATATTTTTCCATCGGACGCGCGTGACGCGGCGAGCGCCGTCGAACATCGCGAGATGCGAGTGTCGTGATCGCAGTCGCATGCGCCGGTCGCGATACGCGTGCACACTTGCTTGCGCCGGTTGTTCGGATCCTCCAAGCCAATAGCGTCGCGTTCATCTCGCAATGTCGACTGCGCTGCCAAAGCTCTCCAACGCACGCCTTCTCGTAGTCGGCGACGTCATGCTGGATCGTTATTGGTTCGGCGAGGTGAGTCGCATCTCGCCCGAAGCACCGGTTCCGATAGCTCGCATCACGCGCACGGAAGAACGTCCAGGCGGCGCCGCCAACGTTGCGCGCAGCGCTGCTGCACTGGGTGCAAGCGTCGATCTGCTTGCCGTGGTCGGCACCGATGAAGCCGCGTCCACGCTCGCCAAAATGCTGGAAGCCGACGGCGTGCGCGCGCGGCTGACGCGCGACAGCACCGTCAATACCACTATCAAGCTGCGCGTTATCGGCAGACAGCAGCAGCTTCTGCGCATCGACTTCGAGAGTCCGCCGGCGCAGGCAGCGCTCGTCGCGAAGCGTGCGGACTTCGATGCGCATCTGGACGCAGCCAACGTGGTGATTTTTTCCGACTACGGAAAAGGCGGTCTGGTGCACGTGGACGCGATGATTCGCGATGCGCGCGCCGCTGGCCGATTGATCCTGGTCGACCCTAAAGGCGACGAGTACGAGAAGTATCGGCATGCTACTTTGCTGACACCGAATCTCACCGAGTTTCGCGAGGTCGCGGGGCGCTGGAAAAGCGAGGCCGATCTCGCGCAGCGCGCGCAGAAGCTGCGGAAATCGTTGGCGCTCGATGCGCTGTTGGTGACGCGCAGTGAAGAAGGGATGACGCTGTTTCGGGAGAACGATGTGCTGCACGTTCCGGCCCTCGCGAAAGAGGTATACGACGTCAGCGGTGCCGGCGATACGGTAATCGCTACGATCGGCGCGATGCTCGGCGCGGGGCTCGATATGGGTGACGCGGTGCGCTGGGCAAATCGCGCAGCCGGTATCGTTGTGGGTAAGCTCGGTACGGCCGTGGTCTATCCCCACGAGTTGTTTGCCAAATCCGAACACTAGCCGACCTTCTCGCGGCGCGCGGGCGTTGCCGCGCAGTTTGAAACGATAGAGGACGTCCAGATGATCATCGTTACGGGCGGAGCAGGTTTCGTCGGCTCCAATCTGATCAAGGCGCTCAACACGCGCGGCGAGACCGACATCATCGCGGTCGACAACCTCACGCATGGCGAGAAATTCCGCAATCTGGTCGACTGTCAGATCGCAGACTATCTGGACAAGACGGAGTTTCTGCGTAAGCTCAGTCTCGGTATGTTCGACGGCGGTGTCAGAGCGATCTTGCATCAAGGCGCGTGCTCGGACACGATGGAGACCGACGGGCGCTACATGCTGGAAAACAATTATCGTTATTCCGCCGATCTGCTCGACTTCTGCCAGGCAAAAAAAGTAGCGCTAATCTATGCGTCGTCGGCTGCCGTATACGGATCCGGCACGGTGTTCCGCGAAGAGCCAGGCAACGAATGCCCGCTGAACGTGTATGGCTATTCCAAAGCGTTGTTCGATGGTCTCGTACGCCGGCGCTGGGCGGACAATCAAGCGCAGGTCGTCGGTCTGCGCTATTTCAATGTCTATGGTCCGCGCGAGGCCCACAAGGGCCGCATGGCGTCGGTTGCGTATCACTTCACCAATCAATATCGCAGCGAAGGCAGGGTCAAGCTGTTCGAGGGCAGCGGCGGCTATGAAGCAGGCGAGCAGCGGCGTGATTTCGTGTCGGTTGAGGATGTGACGAGCGTTGCGCTGCACTTTCTGGATAATCCTGCGCAATCGGGAATCGTCAACGTCGGCAGCGGCCGCGCGCAAACCTTCAATGAAGTTGCGGTGGCGACCATCCTCGCCCTGCGCGCAAACGCAGGAGAAGATAAGCTGACACTCGACGAGATGCGCGTGCGCGGTCTGGTGCATTACACGCCGTTTCCGGCCGGTTTGCGCGACAAATATCAAAGCTTCACGCAAGCTGATATCACTCAGCTACGCCGCGCCGGTTACAGCGCGCCGTTCATGACGGTGGATGAGGGCGTCTCGCGCTATGTCGGCTGGATGTTGCGGTCTTAGCGGTCGTTAGCGACCGCAAACGAGGATGCAATGAAGAGAGAAGTCGTCGATCCCGCGTCGTGGACAACGCTGGAGCATTGCGTGGGCCGAACCCCGTTGGTTCGGCTCAAGCGTGTGCCGGGCAAAACCTCCAACATCGTGCTGGCGAAGCTGGAGGGCAACAATCCAGCCGGCTCGGTCAAAGACAGGCCAGCGCTGTCGATGATCGTGCACGCGGAAGAGCGTGGAGAAATTTCGCCGGGCGACACGCTGATCGAGCCCACCAGCGGAAACACCGGCATTGCGCTGGCGATGGTTGCCTCGATGCGCGGCTACAAGATGATGCTGGTCATGCCGGAGAATTCATCGGAAGAGCGCCGGCAGACGATGGCTGCGTTCGGTAGCAAGATCGTCTTGACGCCCAAAGACGGCGGCATGGAAATGGCGCGCGACGTCGCCCAGCAGATGCAAGCGCGTGGCGAGGGCATCATCCTCGACCAGTTCGCCAACCCGGACAACCCGCTCGCGCATTACGAGACCACCGGCCCAGAAATCTGGGCCGATACGCGCGGCAGCGTTACGCACTTCGTAAGCAGCATGGGGACCACCGGAACCATCATGGGATGCTCGCGGTACTTGAAGGAGAAAAGAGCCGGGATTGAAATCGTCGGCTGCCAGCCGACTGCAGGATCGCAAATTCCCGGTATCCGCAAATGGCAGCCCGCCTATCTGCCAAAGATCTATGAAGCTAGTCGCGTAGACCGCATCATTGAGGTGAGCGCGGCCGATGCCGAACAGACGATGCGGCGACTCAGTAGAGAAGAGGGATTATTCGCCGGTGTATCTTCCGGGGGTGCGGTCTGGGCGGCGTTGCAGCTATCAGCCGAAGTACGCAATGCTGTGATCGTCACGATCATCTGCGATCGCGGCGACCGTTATTTGTCCACCGGAGTGTTCGGCTAGTCGCTATGCGGCTCACAGCGACTAGCGCTGGCTGCTAGTGCCGGTTGCAAGCGTCCAGCGCTTTGGCGATCGCGCGAGATGTTCGAGCAATATCTCGCGTCGTTGCGCGAGCTCAGCGGGGAGCTTGTCTTTAAGTTTGCCGAAGAGCGTTTCGTGTTGCGACAGTTCTGCCACCCAGGCTTCGCGGTCCACCGACATCAGCTCGCGGTAGCGATCGCGCGCAGTACCGTTAAACCCGGACCAGTCCAGGTCTTCCGAGCGCGGCATCCAGCCCAGCACGCTCTGCGCGGCACCGACGCGATTCTGGCAGCGCTCCACCACCCACTTGAGTACACGCATGTTGTCGCCATATCCCGGCCACAAAAACTTGCCATCGCTGCTTTTGCGAAACCAGTTCACGCAGAAGATGCGCGGTGGTGTTGCGATAGAGCGCCCGATCTGCAGCCAATGCTCGAAGTAATCGCCGACGTGATAACCGCAGAACGGCAACATCGCGAAAGGATCGCGGCGTACTTCGCCGACCTTGCCGGTTGCTGCCGCGGTGGTTTCCGATCCCATCGTGGCGGCGGCATACACGCCGTCTGCCCAACCGAAGCTTTCATATACCAGCGGCACGGTGTCGCTGCGTCGGCCACCAAAGATAAACGCCGAGATCGGTACGCCGGCGGGATTCTCCCAATCTGCATCGATCGACGGACATTGCGATGCGGCGACCGTGAAACGCGCGTTCGGATGCGCGGCTTTCGTATTCGAGGCAGGCGTCCATGGTTGGCCCTGCCAGTCGATAAGTTGCGCAGGCGGCCGATCGGTCATGCCTTCCCACCAGACGTCGCCATCCAGTGTCGTCGCTACATTGGTAAAAATGCAGTCGCTCGCGAGCGTTGCCATGGCGTTCGGGTTGGACTGCTCCGAGGTACCCGGTGCGACACCGAAGAAGCCGTACTCTGGATTGATCGCACGCAGGTTGCCGTCGGCGTCCGGTTTGATCCACGCGATGTCGTCGCCGATCGTAGTTACCTTCCATCCGGTGAAGCCGGTTGGCGGGATCAGCATGGCGAAATTGGTTTTACCGCACGCACTCGGAAACGCGGCAGCGACATAGGTTTTTTCGCCGGTCGGCGATTCGACGGCGAGAATCAACATATGCTCAGCCAGCCATCCCTGCGCGCGGCCCATGTTGGATGCAATGCGCAATGCTAGGCATTTCTTGCCCAGCAGCGCGTTGCCGCCGTAACCGCTGCCGAACGACCAGATGGCATTTTCTTCCGGGAAGTGCACGATGTATTTGTGCGTCGGATTACACGGCCACGCAACGTCGCGTTGGCCATCAGCGAGCGGCATGCCGACCGAATGCAGGCAGGGAATAAAGTCGCCGTCTCGACCCAGCGCTTCCGCCGCGGCGCGCCCCATGCGCGTCATCAGACGCATGCTCACGACAACATAGGCCGAATCGGTGAGCTGCACACCAATCTTGGCCAGCGGCGAACCGATCGCGCCCATGCTGAAAGGAACTACGTAAAGCGTGCGTCCCTGCATGCAGCCCTCGAACAGGTTGCGCAGCTTTGACTTCATCTCATCGGGATCCATCCAATTGTTGGTAGGACCCGCATCGCTTTTTTGATTGCTGCAGATGAACGTACGATCTTCAACGCG
>JBDTMS010000101.1:0-9470 GCA_039934195.1 Betaproteobacteria bacterium | reverse complement strand
GATCGCGCTCAGCGGCTAGCGCGGGGACACGACTGTCTGCGCATCAGATCAAGCTGCCCATCGGCGGCGGCTGCTTGCTCGTTCCGACTGCGATCCACTCCTCGCTCAAGGTGGTATCGAAAAACTGCAGCCACGCGAGCGTATCGGCGCCGACGGTCTGCTGCACAACTTCGGCGATGACCGGCGCGGCGGCATACACATCGAGCAGCGCCAGATCGACGTAGTTGTAGCGCAAGCCGACGCCGCCGCCGATGCCGCAACCGAGTCGGCGCTGCACGAGCGCGGTATTGATCGCGCCTTCCAACGCGCCTCGGCTTTCGACCTCCGACGCTTGCGCCGGGGCGCCGCGGTCGATCTTCAAGTAGCAGAACGTCTCGCCGCTACGCGAGTAGCGGCCCGACCAAAAGGTTTGATCGCTGTGCGCATTGCGCCACAGATCGACCGCGCCGGTCATTGCGGTGAGCAGGTCGAAGCGGTGCGCGTAGTCGTCCGCCTGCCGTGGCTGCAAGTCGATTCCGGTCCACGTGAGAGTCGGCAGACGATCGAGAAACGGTTGCGGCGCAATGCCGGCGCGCTGTTTGGCGACCTGCGCAGTGAAAGCACGGGGAATCGCACCCGGCGGTAGTGCCTGCTCTACTTCCGAGAGCGCATCGAGCTTGCCCAGCCAGTCGCTCAGCATGTCTTCACCGAGCAACGCCTCTGCGGCAATAAACGCCTGGTCGTGTGCGCGTGCGCGCTCACGGTCGAGAAACGTTTGCGGGAATTGAAATGCCAGATCGACGCGATTCAATTCGCCGGGTTTGAGCGCTATGTCGGTAAATGCTACTTCGCCACCGCTGCGCGTGCGCACGCTCTCGCGCATCTGCTCGACGCTTTCCGCCACGCGGAATTGAAGAAACGTCCAGCCCGGCAGCACCGGTGCGCGCGACAGGATTTCGTGCGCTAACGGACGCAGATGCTGCGCAGTCTCGGGCGTGATAACCAGGCGATGGCCGCCGCTGTGACCTGGTCCGAATTCCCACATCAAACGACGATCGATGTTCTGCAGATTCTCTTGCATCCAGCCCGACAGATCCCAGTCCGAGGTGTTGTTGAGCCACTGCTCGAGCTCGCTGGTCTTGGCCGTAAACGATTGCCACCAGCGATCGATCAGCCTCAGAGTCGACTCTCGCTGCTCATCTTCCTGCGGATTCTCGCGGGGGAAATAGTAGGTCCAGCGCATCGTAGAGTCGTGATCAGAAGGTGGGCTGCACCGAAAGAGAGCTCATGCAAAACCCGCCTGGGCAAAACCCACGTGGGCAAAACCCCCTGGGCGAAACTTAGCTGGCAAAACCCACAAGGTCGGTGCGACTGCGCATAACGCGGGACGTATCCGGTGCGCAAACATGCTACGCGATTGAGTCGCAATACGCACGCCTGCGCGTGCGCGGCGATGCGAGAACGCGGTGGAGAAAAGATGCTGCGCGCAAAAAAAAGGGCCTCCGCTTCGGAGGCCCCGGGTTCGATACCGAACAGCGAAGGCGTTACTGCTTCTGACCCTGCTGCGCCGGCGCCGTGCTGTCGCGATTGCGGCTGGCCTCAGCACCGCCGGAGGCATCCGGTCCCTTCGAGCCGGCGGTCGTGTTCGGCGCATCCGCCGGTGGGTTCGTTCGCACCGGCTTGGTTGCACCGGTGCGGTTCTGACCTTCGGCGGTAGAGTCGCGATTACGCATCGATTCGTCGGCGCCGGACGCGTCATTGGCCGGCGTTGAAGGCTTGCCCTTCGCGGTATGGGTGTTGCGCCCGCCCGCGCCGACTGCTGCCGACGTTTGCTGCGCCATCTGCAAATGCGACTTGAGCGTGGGCGTCGTCTTCGCGGCAAATGCCTTTAGATCGGCGTCGTTCGCATGCGTGGATTCTTTATTGAACGCAGCCACGTCTGCTTTATGATCCTTCAGCATCTCGCTCACGTACGCGCGATCGAACGCGGCGCCCGAGAGTTTCTGCATATGGGCAATCAATTTCGTGTGCTTGCTGTCCGTCTTCTCCGGCAAGCTTACGCCTTTGGTCTGCGCCAGCGATTTCAGCTCGTCATTCGCCTTGCCGTGATCGTCGACCATGTGTTGACCGAACTGCTTGACCTGATCGGACGCCCCATTCTGGCTGGCGATGCGGCCGAGCTCGACTTCGGCCATGCCGTCCATCGCGGCGTTACGCATGAACTTGCGATCGGCGGCAGATACTTTCGAATCAGTGGACGCTGCCGTGGTTTGATCGGCGCTCGCGTTCTGCACGATGGTGGCGAGCGGCAGCGCGAGGGCTACTGCGAGCGCAATTTGAGTAAGACGAAAACGGTTGCTCGTACGCATGATGCTTCTCCTTGAGATGATTGACGCGCTTCGATAACCAAAACGATCAAACGTTCCGAGGCGACTATTGGCGGGCGACCGTCTTAAAGATCTATTTCGACACTGCGCGGTGTGCGCCGGACCGACTGGCTAATCCGGAAACCCCCCGAGTGAAATGAAGTTGCCGTGGCCCTTGCAATCCGGACATGTTTCACTGTCAGCGATCCCGGTGCCTTGACAATGCGTACAGATGCTTGTCGTCACACGTGCCTTATTTGCGGTTATCCCTGCGACGTTCGCGACTGCACCTGCGGGGTTTGCGGTTGCACCGACGTCGTTCGCGGCTGCACCTGTGGCGTCCAACGCGCGCGATCCGCTCGCCAGCTCGGGAAGCTGCGCGGAGCGATCGGCCGCCGCAGCGGCGCGCATTCGATCTCTGCGTAAACCGCGCAGCATCGCGACCGGACGGCTGCGGCGTCCTTGGGTTCGCGCATGCGAAAGTCGCGTCGTCGCGGGCAGCCTCGGCGTCTTTGCAGACGACCGCGGGATACTTGCAAGCGCGCTCGGCGTTCGCGCTAGTGCGTGCCTTCGCGCGTGCGAAGCACCGGCTATCTTGGATTGGGAATTTCGCCGGGCCATCTACGTGAATCCGCAGCGGAAGCCTCGATCAATCGTTTGAAGCGCGCCAAATCGCCTTCGATTCGCGACGACACGACGCCCATGAAGCGCCCGAGCTTCTCGAACATTCCGGCCGGTTCGTATTCGACCCGCAGCGTTACGCGTGTCCGCCGCTCGCCGACCGGATCGAAGGTCACCGTCTCATCTTTGCGCGCGCCTTTGACGCTTCGCCAGGCGATCAGCTCGTCCGGCACTTGCTGCACGATCTCGGCGTCCCATTCCTGTTCCTTGCCGCCGATGCTCGCGCGCCAGTGCAAATGGGTGGGATCGACGAGCCGCACTTGCCGCACACCTTCCATGAATTTCGGATACGCCTCGAAATCCGTCCACTCGTTGTAAGCGGCGCTCAACGGCGCATCGACTTCGATCGATCGTTCCACGCTGGACATGGGCCTCCTCGTTTGTATGATCGCAGGGTCAGCTGCGGCCTTCCAGATCGTCGGCAGAACCCGCGAGCTGTTCCTTGCGGCGAACCATGTGCTTCTTCAATTCCGGCAGCAAGTGCGGCAACCGTTGCTCGACAATCGGAAACAACGCTCGCTCTTCTTTGTCGATGTGGTGCGAGACCACTTCGATAATGCGTATCGCGACATGGTCGTAGCGCGCGTCTGCCAAAGTCATCCGCTCGAGCTGCGCGATATCTCGCTCCAGGCTTCGGTGCGCTTCGATCGACTCGCTGACCAGCGATGCGCTGTGACGTAGAACCGCGGGATAGAAAATTTCCTCTTCCACCAGCGCGTGTAACTCGAGCTGTATGCAGATCTCTTCTGCGATAGCGCGGCGCGTGTCGGACTGCTCGTGCATCGCTCGGCGGTATTCGTCAGCCAGCTCGCGAATGCGATGATGATCTGCGCGAAGCAGATCGGTGGCGCGCTCGCCGCTTCGGTCCGACCTCGTCAATGTTCTAAGCAGATCCAGCGTCGTAATCCTCATACCCGAACCGCGCGAGCGGTGATGCATTTGCTGCTGCGGTTACCAGCGAGTTTGCACAGAGCGTGCCAAATGAATTCGACACGCACCGCCGGGCATACACCAGTCTGCGTGCGTCGCCGACCTAGCTCAAGCCAGAATAAATTACCGTAGTCGCGGTAAAAACGACACAACAAAAACCTATGGGGATGGTTGATCCGGGGAACCTTCTTCGCGCGCTGCAAGGGCGCCGATGCTGCCGTAGAGTCTCGCAAGATCGCGCATGGATGTTGTCTGACAGACGCGCTGGTAGCGAGGTCGAGTGGGCAGCGCCGTTGATTGCCGATGCGAAGAAACGCTTACATCCGGTTGCAATTCTTACGTCTGCGCTGAGCACTCGCGTGCGGCTGCGACGAAGCGAGATACGCGCTCGCGCGACAGCGACTGCGCTTGGCTGAACGCGTTGTTACGTAAGGCATCCGCCGCACAACGGATGTCCTGTGGATCACGATAAATCGGCGCGATGTGCGCGCGCGCATGAGTGAAAAAGCCGTGGCATATCGATTGCGTCGGATCATTTCCCGTACCGGCGAGCGGACACGAATCGCATATGCGATTGCCAGTAACCCGAACCTTGGAGGGCTAACTATGGTGCGCAAGAAATCCACAATATTCGCGGCGGTATCTGCGGTGATGATGACCGCGGCCGCGTATTCATTTGCGCAAAACGCGCCGCAGAATCAGCAGAACGCTCCGCAGAATCAACCCACCTCCACCAGTCCGGACAAGGTAGCGCCGAGCGGGGCACCGATAGACACGGTTGGAGGCGCGGCAAACGCCGCCGGCGCACCCGCGAATGCCGGCGCAGCAACACCCGATTCGAGCAGTAAACGCAAACAGCGCGATCCCACCGCCGCGGGCACGCCGAAACAATCAGGCACTGGGGGTCAGTCAGGCACTGCAGGCCAAACCGGGACAGCCGGACAAACCGGCGCACAGGGCGCAGCGGCACCCGGGACCACCGGTTCCAGTGCCACCGGGGCCGCCGGCACATCTCGTTAGCAGCAGCTCGGAAACTCTTTTCATCGCAATAGGAGGTCGCATGTCTATCGACACACCAGACAATAGAAATTCCATTTCCAACTCACCTACTCGTACCGGCGATATTGCCGGCGATACCAGAGCCGGATTGATCCCCGGCGAGGGCGTAGCCGAAAACATTTACGACGACGAAACGTCGATCGGCGGATTGGTGGCCAGCGGTACCTACAGCGGTACGCCACCCGTTAGCACGGCGCCCGCGGGTGCTCTCATCGGCGCGGCGGCTGATCTTTCGCCGGCGCAGCGCGCCGGCATCGCCACCGATACCGATGGCTATTGGGACAACCAGGGTCCGGGACCGCGCATCATGGCCGCGAACACTTTGGAAGGCGACAAAATCGTCAACGCCGCGGGGGAAGATCTCGGTGAGCTTCGCGACATCATGATCGATGTCCCGAGCGGCCGGGTTGCTTATGCGGTGCTTTCGTTCGGCGGTTTTCTGGGGATGGGGGACAAGCTGTTCGCGATTCCCTGGCAAGCGCTGCAGCTCGACACCGAGAATCATTGCTTCGTCTTGAACGTGAGTAAAGAGCGGCTGCGCGACGCGCCAGGCTTCGACAAGGATCATTGGCCGTCGATGGCCGATCAACGCTGGGCGACCGATCTGCACAGCTACTATGAGACGCGGCCCTACTGGGAATAAGCCAGCCCGAACAGAGCCAGCCTGAACACAGCTAGCCCGTACAGAGCGAGTTGGAACAGAGATAAGGGCCCTGGGGGACGCAAGCCGTCCCCCTTTTTTAAATCTCGGCGCAAGCTCGCGGGAAAATTTCCGCGTTAGCTTTTGAATCCGAGCGCCCGGTTGCGTGTGCTGCTGCGTGCGCGACGGCCGACACTGGTGCACGCATGCTTTCAACTTCTCAAGCAAAAGGTTCTAAGTCGACCAGCGCCACGGCCGGGCTGGATTACAACGCGGAGCCGAAAGCGTTTGCCAAGGCCGCCGGTCTGCGCTACGTCTCTGACAGTACGCCGGGTATTCTCCGCAAAAAAACCGGACGCGGGTTCTTTTATGTCGGCGCCGATGGCAGAGCCGTTCGAGATCCCGACACGCTCAAGCGTATTCGCTCGCTGGTAGTGCCGCCCGCCTGGACTAAGGTCTGGATCTGCGCGCAGGATAACGGCCACATTCAGGTGACCGCACGCGATGCGCGCGGGCGCAAGCAGTATCGCTATCACGCACGCTGGCGCGAAGTGCGCGACGAAAACAAGTACGAACGGATGACCGCCTTCGGACGCGCGCTGCCGCGTATTCGCGACAAGATCAAAGCCGATCTCGCACTCGCAGGCCTACCGCGCGACAAAGTTCTCGCAGCTGTGGTGCAACTTCTCGAAACGACGTTCATGCGCGTCGGTCATGAAAGATACGCGCGCGAGAACAATTCGTTCGGGTTGACGACTTTGCGTGATCGTCATGTGCAAATCAACGGCGAGCATATGAAGTTTCACTTCCGCGGCAAGAGCGGAAAACATCACTCGATTGAGCTGGACGATCGGCGTCTCGCTAACATCGTCAAGCGTTGCCGCGACCTGCCTGGCTACGAGCTGTTCCAATACTTAGACGAACAAGGTGAGCAGCACACGGTAGGCGCCAGCGACGTCAACGATTACCTGCGCGCGATCACCGGCGAGGATTACACCGCGAAGGATTTTCGCACCTGGGCCGGCACCGTGCTTGCCGCGATGGCGCTGCAAGAATACGAGAAATTCGATAGCACGACGCAGGCGAAGAAAAATCTGGTGCGGGCGATCGAGGCGGTCGCTGAGCAGTTGGGCAACACGCCGAGCATTTGCCGCAAGTGCTATATCCATCCCGAAGTGATCAACGCCTACCTGGATGGAACCATGATGCGGGCGCTGCAATCTCGCGCTGAAAAAGCGCTGACCGAAGAGGTCCGTCGATTGCGTCCGGAAGAAGCCGCAGTGCTCGGCCTACTGCAGCAGCGCTTGCAAAGCGAGGTCAGCAAGCAGGCAAAAGGCAGCGAACGAGCGAAAGCCGGCAAGCCGAAAGCCGGCAACTCGAAAGGCCGCACGCAGGCGAACAGCGGCGGACGGCGCACCCCGAAGAAACGCAAATCGGCGCGTGCAGCCGCGACGGCCTATTCGTAGCGGATGAATTCCAGCAGGTTGTTTTCCGGGTCGCGCGTGTAAATGCTGGTTCCGCTCATGCGGCCACCGTCGCGCGCGCCCACCCGCGCTACCGGTCCTTCCTCGATCTGCGCGTTCGCTGCGAGCAACGCAGCGTGCAACGCCTGCGACGTGCCCGACCATACGAAACAAAAATCGCCGCAGCCCGGCAGCGCGCTCAGCCCGCGCAGCGTGAATGCCGGATCGTTCCAGTGCGAGGGCGCATGCACGTTGATCTTGTTATTGCCGAACTGAATCGAAAACGCCTTCTTGTCGGACGCACGCCATTGGTCCAGGCTCGGTGCGCCGAAGCCCAGCGCGCGATAAAACCTCAGCATCGCCTCCGGATCTCTGCAGGGTATGGCGACGTGATCGAAACCGGTTACGCTCATTTACTTCGCCTCCGATGCGGTGGTTATTGGGTGGAATGTAGACCGCAAATCAGATTCGCGCGACACGTTTTGAGAGGAATCGCCCCGCGGATGCCGTTGGGCCACGCTCGCAATGACTATCACCAACTCGGCCGCTTCGACGGGTTTGGGCACGTGCATCTGAAACCCCGCCATCAGCCCTTGCATTCGATCCTGGCTGCGCGCGAATGCGGTCAACGCAACCGCCGGCGTGCGGCCGCCGCGCGTCGTCCATTCTCGGACGCGCTGGATGAAAGCGTAGCCGTCTTGTTCGGGCATGCCGATGTTCGAGACGATGACCGATGGGCCACTGTTCGGTGTGTGGAAACGCTTCGCTTGCCGAGCATGCGCTCAGAGGCGGGCAACCAAGGTTGTGCTTGCCGGCGCGACGTTGGCGACGTAGGTGTTCCAGATATCCGGCAGACGCTGCAGGATGAGATCGCGGCCGAGAACGCTCTCCTGGCTTAGCGCATCGCTTACGACCTGCGGCGTTAACGCCGCAAGCGCCGGCACCGACACGGGCGCGAAACTGATGTGCCACGGCTCGGGATACACGCCGCCGCGATCGTGGTGATAAGGTCGAAAGAAACCGAAACGCTCGAGGTTGCCGTTGAGCCATTCGCCGAGTCGAGCGAACACGCCGTCGGCGGCAAATTCCTCCGGGAGCAATTTGACGACATAGCCATCCGGCATCGCGGCGCGATCGTAGATGTCGATGTCGCTGCCCCAATGGTGGCGGCTCGCGCCTGGCACGGCGGACCAGACCAGAATCGCGTCCACGATTTCAGCTGCGCTCAAATCGGCGAACTCGCGCACGTTGCCGTCGCGGTCGTACAGCGGTCGTGCACCGGTGAACTTGTCGTTCCAGATTTTTGCCTGACCGGCAAAGTCGCGGAAGGCGCTCGAGGGCACCAGATCGATCCCGTCGTCGGCCGCGGCGGCGCGCAACGCGAGAAACGGTGCGACCACATCGCGATGCAGTGCGACTCGCGGCATATCGAGTTGCTCGATATGCGTTCGGCTGCGTCCGGTTAGCTCGAGCGCGTCCATCGCGGGGAGATCAGCTCAAGGGTGACGCGTCAGCACGTTGCCGACCAGCACTGAAAACGCCAGGATCAAGAGCGCCGTGATGAAGTATTGTGCGGCGATCGCGCCGGCGCCGAGCGCGACGCTGCACGCGACTACGCGTTGATCTTCGTGGCGTACGAATGACAACACAGCGAGCATCAGGGCAAGAAAGGCGAGCACCAGCGAGCTCGCTATCAGCCGCGGATCGCGCCACGGATTTTTCTGCTCCATCGGTGGCGGCGGCGCCGCCGGCGTCATTTTGAATGCGGCTGCCGCTTTGTCTTTCAACTCGCCCAGCCAGTCCACCGCGCGTTGCGGAATCGGCTTCTCGGGTGGATCGTAATTCGGCGCGATCCAACGCGGCAGCAGCGCCAAGCCGAGTGCGACGATGCCCACACACAAACCTGCCCAGCCGAAATAGGGGCGGCGACGCCGCGGCTCGTTACTCGTATCGAATGCCATGCCTCACCTCACGCACGTGATCGGGCGCTGCGCATCAATGCGCACGCCGCGCGGTTCGGGTTCGAGTGCAACAGTATCGCGCTTGATGTCGATCAGGCGCGGCCAACGCACTTGGCGTACAGATCCTTGAATTTCCCGTGCGGGTCGTAGCGCTGCTTGAGCGCACGGTAACCAGCGCCATTGAACGTGGCGTCGAATTCTTCCGGCGTGTAGTAGCTGTCTGCGTACAGCGATTTTATGCCATTAAGCGCGCTGACCTTATGTTCCACCAACCGATTGAAGTGTCCCCTGCCGTACGAGCGGTGCTTGCGCACGACGTTCCAGAATCCGAAGTTGACGTAGATGCGTGCCGGGTCCATCGGATACAACGTCCAGTTGTTGCGCGTTCGGA
>JBDTMS010000100.1:0-9514 GCA_039934195.1 Betaproteobacteria bacterium | reverse complement strand
ACTCATAATCCTTTGGTCCTGGGTTCGAGTCCCAGCGGGCCCATCAGTTTTCAATCACTTACCTTACCGTCCTTTCCCGACTGTGACCAAATCGCGCCCATCTTTTCTGCATGCGGCGCGAGATGTTCACCAGCCAAATGCGCATAGCGTCTGATCATCCGTTCACTTTGCCATCCAGCCATTTCCTGCAAACCAAACAGAGGCGTTCCCGCTTGCGCATGCCAGCTCGCCCACACATGGCGCAAATCGTGGTACCGGAACCCCTTCATCCCAACATCGCGAAGCGCCTTGTACCAGGATTTAGTTGAGCCCCGGTCAAGCGGCTTGCCTCGATACGTAAAGACACGGTCAGAATGCTTGCCAACCTGCTTTACGACCACAGCCATAGCCGCTTCGTTTAATGGCACTGGGATCGCCTTGCGGGCTTTGGCTTCGTCTGGAAACACCCAAGCAAACCGCCGCTCAAGATCGATCTGCGCCCAGGTAATTCTTGCTGCATTGGCGGAACGCAAACCAGTCGAGAGCGGGAACGTCACCAGGTCTGCCATATGTTCAGGCAAGGCCTCGATAAGTCCGCGCGCTTGATCGGCTGTCATCGTGCGGATTCTGCGTTCCGCTTCCGGCAACATACGAATAGCCGGTGCCCGATCCAACCAACCCCACTCACGCTCTGCTTTTCTTAAGATGGCCCTAATTAGCGCAAGGTGCCGGTTGGCCGTTACGTTCTTGCTGCCTTCCGATAGCTTGGCTTGCGTCACTATCGATCACATCCCGCGTAATCGTATCGAGCATGCGCCCGCCAAGGTGTGGATCGAGCCAGCGTAGCTTTGCCTGGTCATGCTTGTGCGTCGCCTTGTGGGACTGCTCTTTCAGTCACCTCACCGCCGCTTCTTTCCAGCTTCGCCTTGGTTTCTCGCCGAGCTTTTGGAGCCGCCATGCTTCTGACTTCAGCTTGTCGTGAAACTCTTGCGCTTCCCCTTTGCTCCTAGTCCGAGCGCTTGTTCGTATTCGCCTACCGTTTGGCGTGTAGAAATCGACCCACTACACTCACATCGAATTGAACACCTGGCTTAATCAAAACCTCACCAAACTCGACTACACCATTCGCGACATCCAGCAAGCTGTCGTCCTTTCCCAGCAGTTCGGCCCGGATGTCGAGCGCAAATTGATCGGCATCAGAGAGGCTGTCGAGAACGCGGCGCTCCTAATCCGCTCTGACACGACCGGCCTTCAAGTAAGCGCCTGACTTTCTCGAGCAACTGTAACTCGCTGCCGTATTTCGCTTGCCACACTTTTGACCCCGCGTGGTATGCAATGCGGTGACCGCCTGTCCGGTGACATGTAGCGCAGAGCGGTAACACCTGAAAGTTTGTTGCCCGGCGACCAGCGCCAATCCCCTTTCGAATATGATGCAATTCCACACCGTGCTTGCCGCATGCGAGGCACGGTAACTCGGCAACCCGAGCCATCCATTGTTTTTCTTCTTTAGTTGCCCGGCCATCATGCTTAGCTTTCGTCTTCCGCCCCAGCATCCGTGATCCCGACAACGGCTTCTCCTTGGGCACCAGGCGGCGGCTCGATGTCTTTGGAAACGGCAACTCCATTTTTCCTCGCAGCGATGATCGACATGCAGCCTTCAATACATCCGTTACAGATAAAACCGCCCCTTGCGCCTGTAATCATCAGCAAGACTTCGTGCCGAGGTTTACCGCAAAAGCTGCACAACGGAACGCTCACGGCCGAGCACCTTGATCCGCCTGTTCGACATGGCGGAGATAGATACGGCCCTCCTTCGTTATAGCGCCATAGACGTTGTGTAAGTCGCCACCCGTAGACCGTTGTCTCTGCCGACACGCATATCTATGTATCGCCAACGCATCCATAACACGCGAAATAGCTGGCCTTTCACATCCAATCTCTTCGGCGAGCTCGCGCGTCAGGACAGACCCTTTCTTTTCGAGAATAAGTAAGACCGCTTGCTGCCGCATAGTGAGGGGCCTTTTCAGACCAACATGATGCATCGCGGCTTTTAGAGATTTCAGCGATATCGGCATTAGATTTCATTCAACGCTGCCCATGCGGTCTGTATCAACTCCGCGCTGGCATCGACTAACCAATTGATCACATCCTGCGCAATCGGGTGAAGCGCGATCAGAGCGTCGACGATAAAGAACAAAGACCACCCAATGCACACGATCGAAACTGCACAGATTGCGTAGTTGCCGAAATCTTCCCAAACCGACGATTGCAATACTCGCTTATGATCGACATGGTCCTCGGCTTGAATATCAATTGGACCCGCACGCTTAGGCGGCGAGGGTTTCATCTCCAGCTTCCGGTTTAGCTGCCTTTCGCCAACAGCCGCCATTTCATTCACGGCTTTCTCGAAATGCGTTGACGTTTCTACCGGCGCCATCTGGTGCATCACCGCTCTCTTTCCGTCGAACAGCCCTTTGCTGTATCCACCCTCAGAGGCCGAATATTTCGCGGCGTCTAAGTCGGCTTGCGAATATTTAGGAACAGTCGCCTCGGGCGGTGTAATGGCGGCCGCTTGTTTGCGCACGCGGCTGCAATGCGTGCAAGCCTGGCTGCCTCTTGAGCCGTGAGCGACGCATTCGGATGGTTTGGATCTAAATCTCGGCTCTTGGTATCTGCTTGCAGTTCCGAACTCTTTAAAAATGCAGGAATGTCCAGCAGCTCGTCTGCTTTGGCATCAACAGATGGTGTCGGTCGGAGGAAGAGCGAATAGTCTTTTTTTGGGACAAAACCACCGTGTTCATATTGGAAGCGCCCAAGACTATCGACCTTGTACTTCATCGGTCAGCCTTTCCACGGTATCGGAATCGCGTGCGATATTTTTCCACGCGCGAGAATCGCCCCGTTCAGATCGGATGCGCTGTTGTTTCCGTCGCGCTTGTATTCGTAAATCCAGCGGCGGGCGCCTTGACCTGCTTCCTCGAGCGACGGATGAACGAGACTAGAAAGAAAGCTTTGTCCGTTCGTCATGAAATAAAGGTTCTTCCATTTGTCACATTTGATCGGCGCGTCTAGCCAATCCAGGCGACGTATATCGGGCTGCGTATTTTCCATGGTGGGACCTCGAGAGATTATTTCCTTGATACCGCGTTGCACGGTATGCTAAACGGGTAACAACAAAATGTTGCCCAGTCAAGAGGAATTAATGGACTACCGCGAACCAACGAATGCTCTTTTAGGCCGCGCAACGCTAAAGGAACTAGCCGAGCGGCTGAACCGTCCTTATCAATCTATTCGGGCTGCACGGGTGGATCCGAAGAAACGCGCGGTTGTCGAACCTCGCGGATGGCAGAGCGCGGTTTGCAGATTGGCTAGGCAGCGGAGTAAAGAACTTGCGCGACTAGCTGACCACCTTCAACGGAGCACAAAATGACAACACAAACAGCAACCGATCCCGTGCTAACCACAATAAAGCTGGCGCGAGCTCTAGGCCGGATGGAAGGGCCGGAGGAAGCGGCGAAGCTTTACGACAACTTATACAACGGCGAGCGCGGTGTGTGGATTGGTGTTGATGAAGTTGCCGACAAATCCGCGCTTTGGTGGACACATGACTAAAACCGCAAGCGAAGCGCCAACAGTCTTGGTCTGCGGCGGTAGGTTCTACGCCAACATGAAAGAACTGTTTTCCATATCTGGATAAATACCATGACCTATACGGCTTCGCTTCGTTGGTGCATGGAGGGGCAAGAGGCGCGGATGATTTGGCCGGGAAATGGGCCGACGCACGATGCATACCGAAGGTAGTCGTTAAAGCAGATTGGGATAAGCATGGCAAAGCTGCTGGTGCAATTCGGAATCAAGAAATGATTGACTGCCACACCCCGAATTTGGTTATTGCTTTTCCTGGCGGTCGAGGCACAGCCGATATGGTGCGCCGCTCAAAGCTTGTCGGCATTCCTGTGGAGGAGATCGACTGAAGGAAACGCAAACCGCGACCAGGTTGCCGCCACACCTGAGGGCCATGGTGGGGAATTACTGGCAAGGATTTGGTACCGGCCTACTGGCTGGTTTGGTATTGGCTGCATGGTCTGCATCAGCATTGTGGTGTGTGGTCTATGAAAACACAAAACGCGAAACGGAAGAGCTATCGGAGGATCAATGCCAGATCGAGATGAAAAATTTCCAGAACCACCTAACCCGTCGACATGGACCGACGTTGCGTTGAGCGTCCTGAACTGGATTGGAGTCCTTTGAGTTTTGTACTTGCTCTCTCAATGCGTATTCGAGGTGAAGTTCAAATGAGCGATCCAAAGTTGTTCGACTTCGCCGCGGCGCTGAAGTATGAGAATGAGAACGCCTTCCTCGTGAATGACGGAACCAAAGATTACTGGCTTCCAAAGAAACTCACTGAGGATAACAATGACGGCACATTCACAATTCCGGAATGGCTTGCGGTAGAAAAAGGCATCGTTTAGCGATATCGGTCTTCTTCAGCAAGTCAACGGTGGCCTTGCTGGTCAACGGTGGCCTTGCTGGTCATCAGATCATTCGGCGTTGGGCAGAGGAACAAGCACCGGGTCGGAACCCTAAACCCATTCGGAAACTCACAATCATCATGATGATCAAAAGCGCTCCACCTTGCCCCTTCGGCTGCGGATCCCAAGAAGTCGTGCAGGACCCGCTCGATTGGGTTTGTCCGAAATGCGATGCGGCCCGCTTCGATCTTGACCCGCCGATCAAGTTTTGCCCGACGTGTAAAACAGAATTCGACCACAGGCACTCAAAGGGTCGTCAGTTCTTCGTCGCGGGCAAACGCTGGATCATTGCCCGAGTTTCCTACTGCGACTGCAACTCGGGCGGATACAAGGCGCAAACGGGTGAAAAAATCACGCTCTCCAACTAACGATAGCCCGAGTACCGCATTCGATGCGGTTTTACGCGGCACGCGAGGAGAGCGTGATGACGCCGCTCCGGTAGCGGTTCAGCTGTTGGCGAGTTTTGGAATCCATGGGCAGGCGATGCAGCAGTGACAGATTGTTCGCCGTGAAGAACCGCTGTCCTTCACGGATCAGCGTCTCAGCCTCATCCAGCTTGCGATCGATGGCGCTCCACCACCGAGCATGGCGCCGGTATTCCAGTGCGGCCATGTCCCCAATGCCGTGTTCGATGAGATGTGCGAGCGTCGTCTCCAAGTCGTCCATCAGAAGCGCCTTGATGGATTTCTTGGCCGCAACGAGTCCATCGAAATAACCGATCGTTTCGCGGAAAAATGAAGCGCCAGTTTGACCGCCAGAGCTCGAGGCCATGCCAGTGCGCATCGTCATCACGTTCTCCTTCTCCTCTTCAGTAAATTCCTTGTCCTCGTAGACCGCTGTATTGTTCTTTGCCGCGCGCTGCAGAATGTTCTCCAGGATCTTGCGCGGGCACCGGCGCTCGAGGCGTGCCTGTTCTTCGGCGAGCCAGGCGCCGCCACACTCGCCATCCCACAGCTCGCGGATGCGTTCGCGGATTTCTGGCGCGCGTGCGATGGTCGCTTCGATCACGCCACGATCATGCACCAGCTCGCGCCGTGCAGTCATCCGGCTGACCATCAATCCAAAATCATCGCCGAGGCGCTTGCGGCCGCATATGTTGCCGACGCAAACTTCCGCTCCCGACTTGGTTCGACAAAGGTATCCCCTCAGGTGAGGAGTACGATCGTTCAACGCGCACTCGACGGGTAAATTCGAGTACCAACCAATCACTGCCACCACCGGGTCGATCTCGATATCGATGTCGCCCGCCATCTTGATGCCACGTTCCACCAGCTCGTCCAGCGCAATGATGTAAACCGGATCTTCGTCCATTTCCCAAACCTGCAATCCATCGTTTGCCGCTTCATGCATCAAGTCACTCCCCCAAAGGGTCGGTCATTACCACTGTCGGTTGTGGTGCCTGCGATGAGGACCACAACCAATGGTGTACGCAACGCAAAATGCATGCCTGCATGAATTCGTAATAACCCACTAAGGGCTCCGCCCTGACGCACTGCAAGAGGCTTCCGCCGTTGAAAGACAGACGCCGTTGCGCAAAGAACCGCGCAGACGGCGTTGCTTTAAACAGTCTCCCGAGAAGCCTCTTTCCGTTTGTCACCCCGCGTTCGCCACGTGGCAGAGGTGCAGCCGCAGCTGCACCCCAGAACCACGGAAAAGGAACGCATCATGAAAGGTCCACTCTTTGAACTCGGCCAGGTCGTAGCAACACTCAGCGCCATCGATCTATTCCCGCAGCCAAGTAATTACCTCGCGCAATGTCTTGCACGCCATCATTCAGGCGACTGGGGTTGCGTGTGTGCCGAGGATGCAGCGAGCAATGACGAAGCCGTTACACAAGGTCTCCGGATCATGTCTGCCTATCCGATAGATTCCGCAAAACCATGCAAAGGTTTCGGCGACAATTGCCTTTGGATCATTACCGAGGCAGACCGGAGCTCGACGACGGTTTTGTTGCCGAATGAGTATTGAAAGGGCAGGAAGCTTACACTCCAGCGTTATCGCTTCCGCCTTAAGTAGGGCAAATGCCCATGAAGGAGCTTGCTGCCTCCCGTTTTGATGTCATAGCTCTCTCTCTTCCGCGTGGGCTCGGGTTCGGGGATAACCCGCCGGTCGGTGCGTGGCTGAGCAATGACGACGCGACGTGCGCCGTATTGACTCAGAACAGTAATAGCGGCGCATATGGCGTCCTCATCATGCGCCGCAGAATCGATGATGTCTGGTGTGTGGTGCACCGAGAAGATGACTCCTTCGCTAAGGACGATGCCGAGGCGTTGATCGGTGATGAGCTCGAGAAACAGTCCCCACCGGTCCCTATTCCGCCAGGCGTGCGGCGTCGCGCGTCGCTCGGGGACATAAGGAACGTCGAACCTAGCGCGATATTTAAGGCACTTGCCAGTCCGCAACGGCGACTCGGTGCGTGGATGCTCAACCAGCTTTACCTTGCGTTACCAAATCCCGATGAGAATTGGGCGAGCGATTGCCAGACCGGAAACTTTCATACCCGACTATGGGAGGCCCATTTGCTCGGGAGCTTTCGAGAGCAGGGTCTTCTCGTCACGCAGGACTATCGATCGCCGGATTTTCATGTCTCCAACAGACGTGGCGGCGAAGCTTGGATCGAAGCGGTAACCGCGAACCCGAACGAAAAATACGACCACTACGCCACACCTCGTGTCGACGCGCCGCAGGAGCGGCGCGAGCTCTCGTTGGGTCCTGCAGCGGTGCGGTTTGCCAAGAGCATCCGAAGCAAGCGTGATAGGAAGTATGACGAACTCCCGCACGTGGTAGGCAAGCCCTTTGCACTCGCACTTGCCGACTTTCACGCTCCAGGCTCCATGTTGTGGAGCCGCGTGGCATTGATGAGTTATCTGTACGGATTCTTTGTGCGCGAGATTGAGCGTGACGGTATTCAAGTTGCGGCCGGCGAGAAGGTAACGACATTGCGCGGACATGAAAACATCCCGTGCGGTCTGTTCAGGTTTGAGGAGAACGCTAACCTGTCCGCGCTTATCTTTTCCAACGCGTGTTCAATTGCGAAGCTCAGCAGAGTCGCCTTGTCGGCGGGAGCCGTGCTCGAAGACTATCGCTATGTCCGTATCGGCGAGTTTTTCGACCGCACCCGGGGCGCGCTTCGCGGTATCCCGTTCAGCATGGATGTCTCGAGCGCCGAGTACCGTGCGCTCTGGCCCCCTTATATGTATGAGCCGTGGTCGGCTGAAATGGAGATTTTTCACAACCCGATGGCCAATCATCCAATTCCGGACGAAATGTTTCCGGAGATCACCCATTGGCGCGAAGTCAACGGCGAGATTGTATGCCGCTCTTTCTTTGAGGCATCGGTGCTGAAATCTCACACTCTCATTCTTAAGGCATCTGACCCTATTCCTAACGTCGCCGAAGTGGTCAAAAATTTTCGATACACGTACGAAGGCTTCGGCGACGACTAAGGGTCTGATTTCAGCCTCCACACCCGAGTAGGCGAGTGCGACTATTGCGGGAAATGTCTGCTGACGGAGGCAATACTGGCGCTTATCTAACCGCAACCGCGAACGGCAACGCAGGTGACACCATTTGGTTCGGCGGGATTAAAACCGACTACACCTACACGCCAGCCACGCAGGGCGGATTTAGGTTTCTTTCCGTATCTACTAACCTTTTGCATGCCGTGGCCGGAGGAACAGGACGGGAACTCATAGTGGAGCAGGGCGGAAAACGATATTACTCGCCGTTGGAAGGGTTCTCCACGAATAGCAGTTGGCTTAATTACACCGCAGCATTCCTTGCCGCTTCTGATTTCGATACGAATCCATGGGCTGGCAACTTTGGCGTTCCACCTGACGGAAACCACCCAGATTTTGGATCCTCGGGCCCTCCGATTCGCTTTGGATTTTTGTTCGGAAATGGGATCGATGTCGGGACGTTTACGAACACGGTTGGACTGGACACCTATTTGGTCACGACGTCTATTGTGCCCGAGCCTGAGCAGGCGGCGTTCGTTGTGCTCGGTTTGGGGGTGATGGGGTTTTTGACGCGGCGCAGGTCACGGATATTCGGATAGGCTGTTAGCGCAAGGAGTGTGGCCAGTGACCTTCGGGCGTACGAGAAAAATGGCGGACGCAAATAGCGTCCGCCGTCCTAAATTGAGTGTCTATGGTTGCAGATTACTCGCGTCCGAAGTGCTCCCTAGCGGCGCTGACACAATGATCCTTGTCAGCGGCGCTCGCCGATTCGCATTCCTTTAGAGCCGCTGCGTACTCTTCATCTGCCACGGCAGCCCCATCCTTCACCGTACTCCCGTCTGTTGAAGAACCTGGGCTCATCGCAACTTTGTCCCTCGCGGGGGTGGGTCTAATGTTGACGATGCACTTTGCTTCAGCGCTTCCCGTCAGGTGGTTGCATTTGCTCATCGCGGCTTGGACCTCCGCATCCGACCACGCGGTCGATCGATTCGACTGCGATGCCTCGGCCGCGTACAAAGGTGGGCTCACGGCAAATCCAAGTGCAGCTGCAAAAGCCAGGTTAACTAGTTTCGACATCATTCTATCTCCAGAGAAAATGAAACTTTCGGTACTTCGTAAGCGGAAATCGAAATACTGAGCGAACAGGAAGAACCGCGACTGATGGCCGCTTAGCTGTTGCGCCCAAGTCCTGTGGGCAGCGATCAGGCCCAGCTAGTGTGATATCGACGGTAGCCGCTGAAACCGTTGCCTTTGAGTTGGCGCACGGGTACGACAGCCGCGACGGGTTGCAGGTTCATGCGATAAACCAAAACGAAAACCGGTCACGGTAGCGGTTCAAGTCGAGTCGGAAGTCAAAGGTTGTTACCACTCGTCGATGGTCACGGCGCCCTCCAGCGTTCAGAACCAGCCCGACGTTTTTACCTTTTGCTTCCGCTTCAGAACTATAACGCCGCTCGTTAGCGTTTCGGAGCACGACCCAGGCAGTGTGGCGCGAGCGGGACCAAGGCGGCCGGGAATTTCGATCAGGATATATCTCGCTATAGC
>JBDTMS010000099.1:0-9604 GCA_039934195.1 Betaproteobacteria bacterium | reverse complement strand
CAAGCCGTGCGCCAGCAGAACATGATGCGAGATGCGCAGAATCTCGCTCCAGCCGAGCTTGTCCCCCGGTGCGTGAATACCGAGCTGATGTCCGAGGATGATGAAGATTTCCGGCTCGTTGAATGTCATCCAGTGCGTCACCCGGTCGGACAAGCGCTTCGCCACCACGGTCGTGTACTGCGCAAACCAATCCGGGCTGTCGTCCTTCAGCCAGCCGCCGCGCTTGTACAGCGCTTCCGGATAATCCCAGTGAAATAAGGTGACCCACGGCTCGATGCCCGCAGTGCCCAGTGCGTCGACCAGCCGGTCGTAGAAATCAAGTCCGGGGGCATTGACCTTGCCGACGCCATCGGGAAGGACGCGCGGCCATGAAATCGAGAATCGGTACGCGCGAATGCCGAGATCTCGCATGAGTGCGATGTCTTCGCGAAAGCGATTGACGTGGTCGACCGCGACGTCGCCGTTGGATTCGTCGCGGACGGCGCCTTTGCGGCGGCAGAACGTATCCCATACAGAGGCACCGCCACCCATGCGGGTGGGCGCGCCCTCGATTTGATATGCCGAGGTTGCGGCGCCCCAGACGAAGCGATCGCCGAGATCGCCCGCTTGTGCAAGCACGGGATTGGTCAGCGTACCGGCAGCGCCCGCGGCCCCGAGGGCGAGAAATTCGCGGCGGCCGATGACGCGCTGCTCGCTCGCGGTAGGTAGCGGTGATGAGATCATGCGCAGGAATCCTTATTCGATGGCAGCGTTCGCCACGGAGGACAAGATACGATCGCTCACGCGTGGGCGATCAGCGGATCACTCGGACGCCGTTCCCGCGGCCCAAGCGATGCCGCCAAGTAGATGACGCAGAAACGGCGGTTCGCTGTATGACTCGATCGTGTGACCGAGCGCTGTGTACCAGGCGCGGCCGCCGTCGTATTCGTGGTACCACGCCATCGGATGATTCGCGCCCATGCTGCCACCGGAATAACTTGCCTCGTCGATCCGCATCAGGACATGTACACGCGAGCTCGGATCGTCGCGGAAGCCGTACCACTCATCGGTACGCCGCCATTGCGAAGCGAGGTGGCGCGTGGATACATGCGTGCGATCGACGATATCCAGCGTCGCCGGCTGAATTGGGGGATGCGCCTTGAAGTAGGTTCCTACCAATTCGCGATACCACGGCCAATCGTATTCGGTATCGGTTGCCGAGTGAATTCCCACGAAGCCGCCGCCGTTGCGCACGAAGCGCTCGAGCGCGGCCTGTTGCTCGGTCTCCAGCACATGCCCGGTCGTATTGAGAAAGACGACGACACGATACTGCGCCAGATTGGCATCGCTGAATGCACTTGCAGCTTCGGTCGTCTCGACGTGGAAATGATTCTGTTCGCCGAGCGCTTTGATCGCGGCAACGCCGGCAGGAATCGAGTCGTGCCGATAGCCGGCCGTCTTGGAAAAGATCAACACAGCAAAAGCACTTTCAGCATGCGATGGCATAGCTGCTCCCGGCAAAGCCCACATGGAAAACCCCGCCAAAGCCCAAGCGGAAAACCCCGGCAAAGCCCACATGGAAAACCATAACAGCACGGCTGTCGCATTGCGCACAACGCTCATGCGGACAGTATAGCGATGTTGCGATTCGCCGCGCCGAGCGTGATCGCCCGGTTCGCGATGCGCGGTCGATTCGCACAAACACTCTACGCATTCACCGGTGTCGGTAGAATTGCGGCCGTGACTCAGGACACAACCTCCGATCCTTCCACCGGCGCGCAAGCAGCTGTTCGAAACCGGCAACGCGCACATGAACGCGGGGCGGTTCGTGGAAGCGGCTGTAGCCTATTCACGGGCGTTGAAACTGCAGCCCGGTGCGCGTACGCATGGCAATCTCGGTGTCGCGCTGGCCGAGCAAGGTTTGTACGAGGCCGCGGTGCTGCACTACCAGGAAGCGCTGCGGCTCGAGCCGACGCACGCCGAAGCCGCATACAACTGGGGCAATGCGTTGTGCGCATTGACGCGCTACGCCGAGGCGGTTACCTGCTACGACCGCGCGCTGGCAGCGAACCCCGAGTGGTCGCCGGCTCTTCTGAATCGCGGTCTTGCCTTTGCTGCGCAGGGCAAGCAAAAGCTAGCGGAGGAAAGCTATCGGCGCGCACTCGCCGCGAATCCGGACTATGCGGAGGCGCTAAACAATCTCGGGCTGGCGCTGCAGTTGCAGGGGCATTTCGAAGCTGCGATGGCACGCTTCAACCGCGCCATCGAGCTATCGCCGGAACTCGCCAACGCGCATGCGAACCGCGCGCAGTTGCGGTTACTGCTGGGCGACTTGCGCAACGGCTTTTCGGAGTATGAATGGCGCTGGCGCCTGGCGGGCGTCGGGTTACCGGCGATCAATGTCCCCGGTTGGGATGGCGCTGCCATGTCGGGGCGCACGGTGCTGCTTCGCGCCGAGCAAGGCTTCGGCGATACAATTCAATTCGTGCGTTTTGCGCAAGTGTTGCGGCAGGCTGGCGCCAAGGTCGTGATCGAATGTCCAGCCGTGCTCGAGCGCCTGCTCAGCACCACGCGCGGCGTGTCGCAGGTGGTCGTGCGTGGCAAACCACTACCCAAATGCGATGTGCAGATTCCGGTTGCGAGTCTGCCGGCGGTGTTGAACGTCTTCGAGATAGGCGCAATTCCGGCGGCGATTCCTTATCTGTTCACCGATCCAGGGCGGGTCGCACACTGGCGCCGGAGACTCGCAGCGCACGCAGGCTTTCGCATAGGCGTCGCGTGGAGGGGAAGCACAGGTCATCCGCAGGATCCGCATCGTTCGTTCTCGGCAAGCCAGTTTGCCGTGCTCGCGACGCTGCCTGGGGTGTGCCTGGTGAACCTGCAAATCGGCGAACGCATGCCGGACGGACTACCTGCGATCGATCTGCTGGAGCAACGCGCGCTCGATACATTTGCGTTTGCCGACACCGCGGCCATTGTTGCGAATTTGGATCTCGTGATCACTTGCGATACCGCGCTCGCACATCTGTGCGGTGCGCTCGGCGTACCGGTCTGGATTGCGCTTTCGCTCGCACCCGACTGGCGTTGGCTGCTGAACCGCGACGACTCGCCTTGGTATCCGACCGCACGATTGTTTCGGCAGAAGCACCTCGACGATTGGAGGAGCGTTTTCCGGCATATCGCGCTCTCGCTTGCGCGACATATTGCCACGAATACACGTCGCTAGCGCGCGATCTCCTAGTGCGGCACGCGAGATTGTCTGCAAGCGCCCGACAGAGGTGCATAGGAAACAGCCCATCATCGCGCTGGCGCGCACGATCAGTCGCACCGCGCACCAGTTAGGCGTCCACTTCGGCGCCGGCAGTGGCCTGCACTTCTTCGATATCGGGATTCATGCTGACGACGGCGCCGGCGCCGAAGATCGTCGAGAAGGCCACGTCCTTGGCGTCGCGCCCGGTGCCCACGCGCACCAACCGATCGACCGGCGCCAATCCGGTCGGATCGAACAGGCGCCACTCGCCGCCGAGGTAGGCTTCGAAGATGGCGTGAAAGTCCTGCGGCGGCTGCGCGAACTTGACGTAGCCGACCACCAGCCGCGCGGGAATATTGAGTGCGCGGCAAAACGCGATCGCAAGATGAGCGAAGTCGCGGCATACGCCAGCGCGATTGACGAGCACATCGCGGGCGGTCGTCATCGAATTCGAGCTGCCGACCAGATACTCGACGTTTTCGTTCACCCACGCAGTGACCGCGCGCACGCGAGCATAACCGGGCGCCTGATCGCCGAACGTTCGATATGCGGTGCGCGCAAGTACATCGGACTCGCAGTAGCGGCTGGGCATCAGATAGTGCAGCAATGCATCGGGCAGCTCGTGTATCGGCAACTCTCGCGCGTTCTCATCGGCAGGTTTCACATCGACCTGCACAGTCGCTTCGTAATGAATCGATAGTGGACCGGGCAGGGGCTTGTGTAGCCGGAAAAATCGATTGCCGGAATTCGCATCGGTAAACGAGTGAGCCCGCAGCGCAGGGTCGACGCTCAGCGTTTCGCTGACGAGCGTTTGACTGGACGGGTAGTGCGCGGCCTCGATCTGAAACAAAAAATCGGCCGGCCCCTGCGTCTGGTAGCCGAGGTCGCAGTGGATCTGGAGAGTTTTCATGTCGGAAATGCTCGCGGGTATGGATGAGAGTCGGCGGCGATTCAAGTGTCGCCTGCCCTAGTGAATAGAATGACTTGGACAGTCTATCGGCACTTGGTTGCAGGTTCGCGTAGATATATTCTTAGGTCTGCATCTTTGCGTTTAACTCGGCACGTGCGCGGTGCCGCGTGCACTATCCGGGGGTTGAGATGCACTGCGCGTGTGCGCACACCCGTCTCTAGCATTCGGTGGTCGACGCTCCAGTCCTATCGTTGTCATCGCCAAACCTGGCTGCGGGCATGTCGTTGTCGGCTCCGGTAGACTCGTGTGTATAAACTCAACATTCCCGGCGCCGAACTGCACAGTATCTAGCACCGCCATCTGGATCTAGGACCGCCATCTGGCACTGGGCCGCATTCTCGGAGGAGCATATGGATAACACGTTCAAATTTTCGGTGAATCATGCGAACGAAAATGACTTCCAGCGCGGCTTGCGGGCATTCTTCGAATACCGAGATCTCGGTATCAAGGAGGCCACATCCGGGCGCGCCGTGGCACACGTGATCCGCGCAATACCCGGCCAGCACGCGATCGCGGAGCGGCACCATCATGAAGTGGAATTTCAGATGGTCTACGTGCTCCAGGGCTGGATCAAGTTCAACTACGAGGGCGTTGGCGAAGTCACTTTGAGCGCTGGCTCGTGTGTGCATCAGCCACCCGGAATTCGCCACACTGAGCTTGGCCATTCCGACGACGTAGAGATGCTGGAAATCGTTTTCCCCGCCGAATTTCAGACCGCGACCGACTGACACGGACAGCGCATCAGATTGGTTCCGGGCAAACGGGTTGTCGACCGCTTACTATCGCGAAGCCCGTTCATAGGTCATCGCTCGACGCTCACAAGTCAGCGCTCGCACGTTCACAAGTCAGCGGCCGCATTGCGGGCGTTCAGAAGTCGCCGCTGCATTAGAAACAGCGGCTCCCGATTGGCTCCATGTAAGCAAATGGAGTCGCTATAGCGCCCCCGCAAGCGTATAACGGGTATGTCTTGCGTCTCCGGGCAAGCACGTCAGCGGTGCAGTCAAGCCAAGCGGGCGCGTTCGCTCTCGCGTCGAATCCAATCGGACATTCCATCGACATGAGGTCCTATTCGGTGCTGTGAGGATGAATCTCAATAGACAGCTGCGTCTTAGCGACGACATGATCGAATTGGAAGACCTGCGCACGTCGCAGGAGGTCGACGTGCGCATCGTCAGCGAGCCGGTGCGCGGGGCAAATCATGCGCCGCTAGAGCGCGACTTGTTCGGTACTGGCATGCGCAACCCCCGCTATACCAGCCTGTTGCAATTATCTTCGGACTGGTATTGGGAGCAAGACGAGAATTTCAGGTTCATCGCCGTTCTCGACGGCTCAATGGAAAAGCCGGGCGTTCGACGCAGCGATTTCATCGGCAAAACGCGCTGGGAGCTGCCGTGTCTGGCGGTAAGTCTGGCTCAGTGGGACGCGCATCGCACCCTACTGCGTTTGCATAAACCTTTCTACGACTTCGAATACCTGCGCTTGTCCGGCGACGGCGCCTATCGCTGGGTCAGCATAAACGGCGAGCCGATGTTCGACGCCCACGGGCGCTTCATCGGTTACCGCGGCGTTGGCAAGGACGTCACCGAGCGCAAGCAGACGCAGCAGCGGCAAGCGGTTCAGCTCGCGGTCGCCAGGCATTTGTCCGACTCGGAAAATCTATCGGACGCGATGCAAAAAATTATCCGCGCGATCTGCAAGATCATGAACTGGGATTACGGCACACGCTGGGCGCACAGCGCGCGCGAACAGACGTTCGAGTGCGCCGAGATCTGGAATCGCCCGCATCTCGACGGCAGCAGCTTCATCGCGGTGACTCGCGAGCAGCGGTTCACCCCCCAGCCGGGTGGTCTCATCACGCGAGTTCTGGAAACGCATGAGCCGCAATGGATCAGCGATATCGCTTCGCATCAGGTCATGCAGCGGCGCGCGGTCGCGTTAGAGGCGGGCTTGCACGCGGCCTTCGCGTTTCCCATAACGGCCGGCGGCCGCCTGCTGGGCGCGCTGGAATTCTTTACCTCGACCTTGTGGTCGCCGGATCTCGCGATCACGGAAACCGCGCGCTGGGTCGGCCGCCAGATTGGTCAATTCATGGTGCGCAAGCAAGCCGAAGACAGCTACCGCGAGCTGGTCGACTTATCGCCCGATGGCATCATCATTCATTCCGAAGGTCGCATCGTATTCGCGAACGCGGCGGCGTCGCGGCTGTTCGGTGCACAAGAGCCGATGCAGCTTCTGGGCCGGGCGACGCTGGATTTTATTCAGCCGCAATTCCGCGCTCGTGTCGCAGAGCAACTGGCAGCGCAAGTAGAGGAAAAAAGCGCGGTCGCACGCGTGGAGATGACGTGTCTGCGGCTGGACGGTGAGCCGGTTCACGTCGAAATATCTTCCCGCTACTTCATGTTCGAAGGCACACCGGCGATCCAATCGCTGCTTCGCGATGTGAGCGAGCGCAAGGCAGCTGAGCGCAAGATCATCCGCCTTGGCAATCTGTACGCCGCGCTGAGTCAAACCAACAAAGCGATCGCACGCTTGTCCGAGCCGGAAATACTGCTCGATCAGATCTGTCGCACCGCCGTCGAGTACGGCCCGTTCGAGATGGCGGCGATCCTGATGGTCGATGCCGAATCGCTGGTGGTCAAACCCGTGGCGGTGGCAGGCAAGCACGAGGCCTATATTCGCAGCGCGCGCATCTCGATCGACGAGTCGGTGCCGGAAGGGCGCGGTCTGACCGGGTCCGCGCTTCGCAACAATCAGCACATTGTGTGCAACGATATCGCGCAGGATCCGCGCGTCGAGCTCTGGCGCGAAGGGTTGCTGCAAAACGCCATCCTCGCCAGCGCTACGTTTCCGCTGGTGCGAGCCGGGATCGTCGTCGGCGGCTTGCTGTTGTGCGCGGGCGAGGTCGGCTTTTTCGATCGCGAGCTGGTGGATCTGCTGCTGGAAATGGCTACCAGCATTTCGTTTGCGTTGGATGCGACCGACCGCGAGCGGCAGCGCCGCCAAGCTGAAGAGCGTCTCGCGTTTTTGGCGCAATACGACGTGTTGACCGGTCTGCCGAATCGCAAGGTCCTGCGCGATCGCCTGTCGCATGCGATCGCCCGCGCCCGGCGCAACAACGCGATGGTCGGCGTGATGTTCTTCGATCTGGATCGGTTCAAGCAGATCAACGACACGCTCGGCCACGGTGCAGGCGATCGTGTGCTGCAGACGATCGCCTTGCGGCTGCGCGAGCAGATGCGCGAGGTCGATACGATCTCGCGTTTGGGCGGTGATGAATTCACCCTGATCGTCGAGGGCATCGAAGATGCTGCGCAACTGGTGCCGGTCGCGGAGAAAATTCGCACGACGGTGGCGACGCCGGTCAAGCTCGACGGGCGCGAAATTTTCGTCAGCACCAGCATCGGCGTGACGATCTATCCGCGCGACGGCGATGACGGCGAAGAGCTGATCGCGAAAGCCGATATCGCCATGTACCGTGCCAAACACGAGGGGCGCAACAACTATCAGTTCTACGCGCCGGAGATGGCGGCACTGACGCACGAGCATCTGTACCTGCAGGCCGAGCTGCGCCATGCGATGGAGCGCAACGAGTTCGAGCTGTACTTTCAGCCGACCGTGGAAGTTAACAGCGGACAGATCGTCGGCGTGGAGGCGCTGCTGCGCTGGAACAGTCAGGCCGGCATGATCCTGCCGTCGGACTTCATTCCGGTCGCGGAAGAGACTGGTTTGATCATCGAGATCGGCGAGTGGGTGTTGCGTACGGCGTGTGCCCAGGCGACGAGCTGGCTGGCCAAGGGCCTGCTGCCACTGCAACTTACCGTAAACCTGTCCGCCCGCCAGTTTTCCCAACGCAATTTGCTGGAAACCATCAGCACCGCGCTGCGCGAAACCGGGCTGCCGCCGGGAAGCCTGGAGCTGGAGATCACCGAGAGCACCTTGATGCATCAGGGTGAAGGCGTGATCGACATGTTGATGCGGCTGAACGAGCTCGGCGTGCGGATCGCGATCGACGATTTCGGTACCGGCTATTCCAGTCTGGCCTACTTGAAACGCTTTCCGGTGCAGGACATCAAAGTCGATCAATCCTTCATCCGCGACATCACCAGCGATCCGGACGATGCGGCAATCGTGAAGGCCATCATCGCCATGGCGCACAGTCTGGATATCCGCGTGATCGCGGAAGGCGTCGAGACGCAAGCGCAGCTCGCGTTTCTCAAGCAGCTCAAATGCGACGTGTTCCAGGGGTATTTGTTCAGCCGTCCGCGTTCCGCCGAACACTTCGAAGAACTGCTCAACGAGTTCAAGACGCGCGGCCGCGTCAGCTAAGCGAGTAGGCGCGCGCTGCCGCCGAGATTCGCTTGCAGGATTGGTAGTGGTTTCGCGCGGCCACGCATTCTCACAATGGCAGAGCGAGCCATCCCGACAAAATTCCGATCGTCGCGGCCGCCAGAATAACCCACACCGTTTCGAGCTTGGTGGCGCACAGCACCAGCGTGCTCACGGCCGCCAACGCGATCAGCCCGTAACTGCCTAGCGTTTGCATCGCGATCGGTAAGGTCGCTATCAGAATGAGCGCGGCGCTCGCCGCAATCACGGCGTCCACCACCGATTGCGCTCTTGGATGATCGGTCGTTCGAGCCAGGTAGTGCGCCAGCGGGATGGCGAGCAGCGCCGGCGTGATCAGCGCAAGCCATCCCACGACCGCGCCGGCGAGCCCAGAGACGAAATAGCCGACGCTGATGACGTAACCGCCCGCGGGTCCGGGCGCGGTGCGCGCCAGTGCAATTGCGGCGTTCAATTGCGTGTCGGTGAGCGCATGATGTTTGACGACCAGCTCGTACTGCACGATCGGCAGCGAAGCGATTCCGCTGAATGAGGTGACGGTCGCTTTCAGCAGAAGCAAATAAAGCAGGCCGAGACTCATGCGTTGGGCTGTTGCGGCACCAGCAGTCCGGCCACCGCGGCAACCGCGATGATCTCGAGCGGACTGAAAGACGCATAGACGCTGAGAAACAGCGATGCGGCAACCAGCGCGACGGTTAGAGCCGGCCGCCGACGCAGCGTTGGTCGCAATAGAATCCATGCGCTGGAAAGCATGATACCGACGGTCGCGGCGAGCGCTGCATGCACGGCGCTCAACACGATCGGGTGGCTCGGCGCGGCGTCGTAGAAGCCGGTCAGCACGACCAACAGCGTGGCACCGGGAATCGAAGCGAGCAGTAACGCAAGCAATGCGCCGCGGATGCCCATCATCCGCCAGCCCACAGCAGTACAAAATGCCAACAGATTGGTCCCCGGCGTGATGCGGGAAACCGCATAGCAGGTTGCGAAGTCGCGCTCGCTCAGCCACCCGCGATTGCCGACCAGCTCGCGCTGAAGCGATGCCGTGGTCGCGTCGCCGCCGC
>JBDTMS010000098.1:0-9605 GCA_039934195.1 Betaproteobacteria bacterium | reverse complement strand
AACATTCCGGCTAGAAGATAACATGACTGTCAGCTATCAAGACGTCCGAGACGCCGCCGCAATCGTCGCCGGCGCGATCATCGAAACGCCTCTGCGTTTATCGCGGACGCTCTCCGAAATCACGGGGGCGCAGGTCTACTTGAAGTTCGAGAACCATCAATTCACCGCATCGTTCAAAGAACGCGGCGCGCTGGTCAAGCTCGTGTCGCTGTCTCCCGACCAGAGATCGCGCGGCGTTATCGCCGCTTCCGCCGGCAATCATGCACAGGGCGTCGCATATCACGCAAAGCGCCTGGGTATTCCCGCAGTCATCGTTATGCCGCGGCACACACCGACCGTGAAAGTGGAGCAGACGCGTGCATTCGGCGCCGAGATCGTGCTGGAAGGCGAGATGTTCGACGATGCCAGCGCGACTGCGTATCGACTTGCGCAAGAACGCGGCTTGACGATGGTGCATCCGTACGACGACGAAAAGATCATCGCCGGGCAAGGCACGATCGGCCTTGAAATGCTCGCCGATCAGCCGGATCTGGATGCACTGGTGATTTCTATCGGCGGCGGCGGGTTGATTTCCGGTATCGCGACAGCCGCGAAAGCGATCAATCCCGCGATCGAGGTGATCGGCGTCGAGACAGAGCGGTTTCCGTCGATGTATGCGATGCTCAAAGGCATCGCGCCGAAGTTCGGCAACACCACGATTGCCGATGGCATCGCGGTGAAGCAGCCGGGTACGTTGACTTTGCCGCTGGTACGCGCTTTGGTGAGCGACGTGTTGCTGGTGGACGAAAGCGACATCGAGCAGGCGATCGTTCTCCTGCTGGAGATCGAGAAGACGGTGGTCGAGGGCGCCGGTGCGGCCGGCCTCGCTTGTCTGTTGCGCTATCCGCAACGGTTTGCCGGGCGCAAAGTCGGAATCGTACTGTGCGGCGGAAACATCGACCCGCTTATGCTGTCCGATATCATCGAGCGCGGCATGGTGCGGGCGGGACGGCTCACGCGCTTGCAGATCGTGCTGCGCGATGTGCCTGGTGCGTTGGTCGAGGTGGCGACGTGCCTCGCGCAAGCCAACGCAAACATCGAGGAGGTGCATCATCAACGCGCGTTCACCAATGCACCGATTCGCGCGGCGGAAGTAGACTTCGTGTTGGCAACTCGAGGCCACGAGCACGTCCAGCAAGTCATTCATGCGTTGGCGCGTGCCGGATTCGAGGCGCGCCTGCATAACGAGTAACGAAAATCCGAGCGTCGCTGCTATACCACCGCGCATACCGAGTGCGGCAAAGCACTACCAAAACGCTACCAAAATACGACTTATCTCGACACCGATATTCACTATCTAACCGCTCACCACGCTTAAAGCCATGGCACGCGTTCCCTACATCGACGACATCAGTCATCCAGAGCTCAAACCGCTGGCCGATCGCATTCGCAACGAGCGCGGCGGCAAGCTCCTCAATCTCTATCGCGCCTTATTGAACAGCCCGAAGATCGCCGAGGCTTGGCTGCAGTTCTTTACCGTGATTCGCCAGCAGAGCGATTTGCCCGATCGCTATCGTGAGCTCGCGATCATGGTGATCGCAGTCGTCAACGGCGCCGACTACGAGTTTCGCCAGCATGTTCCGTTCGCGCTTTCGGCTGGCTTGTCGCAAGCGCAGCTCGATACGCTTGCGAGTTGGCGCGAGTCGACGTTGTTCGATGCGGCGGATCGCGCCGTGCTCGACTACGCAGAATCAATGACGCGCGACGTTCACGTGCCGCAGTCGGTGTTCGATGCGGTGGCACAGCACTTCGACGCACATTTGATCGTGGACCTCAGCGCAACGATCGGCGGCTACAACCTCGTTTCTCGCGTTTTGGAAGCTCTCAAAGTTGATCACGAATAGCGCGTCGTTCCATCATCCGCAGCCGCCGTATCCAATGAACACCAGCAGCAGATCCGCACGAGCGGCGCCTCGTGAGCAAGCGTTCCCGCGGTTTGTCGTCGGCCGCGCAATTGCAGTTGCGCTGTCTGCGAGAGATGCGATTGTCGTTATGTTGCTGGCGGCGGCGCTTGTTTTAGCATTCGGGCACGATGCACATGCGCAAGCCGAGCCGCTGCCCGAAGTGCCGGGCGCAACCACGGTGACCGTACCGGCTGTGGGGCTCTCGCTGGGCGGCTATATGATCCGGCCGCCGCGACGCCAGCGCGACGTTCCTGCCGTGTTGCTCTTGCATGGCGCCGGCGGCAATGCAGAAGATTTGCTCGAAACCGCGCGCTCGCTTGCCGATCGCGGTTACATCGCGCTTGCGTTGACCATGCGGGGCTTCCGTGGATCCGACGGCGAAGACGACTGCGGCGCGGTACAGGCAGACGATACCGCAGAGGCGCTGAACTGGTTGTCGCGGCAAACGGGCGTGGACTCCGCGCGCCTCGGAATTCTGGGATTCGGCCAGGGCGCGCAGGTTGCGTTACTCGCCGCATCGCGCACGACGATGGCGCGCGCGGTCGTCGCCTACTTTCCGATTACCGACATCGCCCTGTTACAGAAGACTACAGCTTACGACTCGGTGCGCGGCTATCTTGCGTCGGTGTGCGAGCCGCGCGGCTGGGAACTGGTGTCGCCGGTGGCGCGCGCCAGGTTGATCAGCGCTCCGGTATTGCTGATCCACGGCGCGAAGGACGATCGCACGCCGGTGTCGCAAAGCGAATCGATGCGCGACGCGCTCAACGCGGCACACAAACAAGTGGAACTGCACGTACTGCCGGCTGCGCGGCACGACTTCACCATCGCCGAATTCGAGGAAAGCTGGCCATGGGTCATGCGTTTTCTCGGGCGCAATCAAATGCTGTCTCTAGCGTCGCGATCGTCCGACCAGCAAAGGCGCGTGAACATCTTCACCGAAGAAGGCTGGTCGTCGAAGCTCGGCGCCCGCAGCATCAACACGATCCGCGGCCTGGGTCCGGTGAAACGCGAGAAGTTTGAATTGACGCAGAATCCGCACGTCAAGAGCCGCAAGGACGAAGTGCGGGAATTCTTCTTCGATGGCCTGTATGTGCGAGCGCTGTTTCCCGGTCAACAGCACGATGCCTATCTTCTGCAGGAAGTCGAAATCAACAAGCCGCGCTGGAAAGTGAAGTACAACTTGAATGTCGGTGCAACACGCAGCGCGATGCTCGATCGCCTCGGCCAGCCGGACGGCGAGCACCCGGATTTCGTCGAATACTTTCAATCGATGGGAATCGGCACCGCGCGCATTTATTTGCGCGCCGATCGGATCACCAAATTCGAATGGGAATTCCTGTCCGACTGAGGCGAGCGGCACGCATTGCCCGTTAGCGGTTTTCCTACAGCGAAATGCGCGGGCGGCCTACAGTCCAGCAGTGCTGCGCGAGCCTAAGATGCATGACGCGTTGCGCTCACACCCGCCCATGCCATCGCGTGGGTTAGCCACCCTGCTTGACACCCGAAGCTCATATCAAGGAAGGTAGCGAGCCGGCACCGATCGTACGGTCGCGCCGGCGCCGCAGGTGACAAAAGATTCGCGCTCGCGATCGTCGCGAGACGCGGATTAGAACTCCGGGAGGAAAGCAAATGAGCTCCAACCAGGTCGCCGCACCGCGCGACGCGCTCGAGGCCGGCACGTATAAAAAGATCGCCTGGCGCCTGGTGCCGTTTGTATTCTTGCTCTATGTCATCGCGTTTCTCGACCGTGTCAACGTCAGCTACGCGAAGCTGCAGATGTCAGCCGACCTCGGCTTCAGCGAAGCAGTGTACGGCTTCGGCGCCGGCCTGTTCTTCATCGGCTACTTCATCCTGGAGATTCCCAGCAACTTGATTTTGGATCGGGTCGGCGCGCGGCTCTGGATTGCGCGCATTCTGATCGTCTGGGGGCTCATCTCATCGGCATTCATGTTCGTCCATACGCCGATGCAGTTCTATGTCATGCGGTTTTTGCTCGGCCTCGGCGAGGCAGGCTTCTTCCCCGGCATTATTCTTTATCTGACGTATTGGTTTCCCGGTCATCGGCGCGCACGCATGGTCGCGACATTCATGACTGCAATCGCCATATCCGGCGTGATCGGCGGGCCGCTGTCGGGATTGATCATGAAATCGCTTGCAGGCATGCATGGACTGGCCGGTTGGCAGTGGTTGTTCCTGCTCGAAGGGTTACCCGCGGTAGTGATGGGCGTCGTGACCATTTTTTATCTCGACAATGGCCCGCGTTCCGCCAAGTGGTTAACCGAAGAACAGAAAGATCTGGTGGTGCGCCAGATCGCTGAAGATCGAGAGAGCAAACGAGTACCGGGCTCGCACGATCGCTTCATCGACTCCGCCAAAGACTACAAAGTCTGGGTGCTTGCGCTGATCTACTTCTGCAACGTCATTGCGTTCTACGGCGTCATTTTCTTTCTGCCGCAGCTCATCAAAGAAATGGGCGTCAACGACTTGCTGATGAACGGATTGATCTCGGCGATTCCATGGGCGGTCGCCGCCGTAGTGATGGTGTTGAACGGCAGACATTCGGATCGCATGCTCGAGCGGCGCTGGCATGTAGCGATCCCGGCGATCTGTGCCGGCATCGGGCTGGCGGTCGCGGCTTATGTGGGCGCGTCGCCGGCGATCGTTGCGATGATCGCCTTGACGGTGACGACGGCCGGGTCGTTGTGTATCTCGCCGGTATTCTGGTCGTTGCCGACCGCGTTTCTGACCGGCAGCGCAGCGGCGGGCAGCATCGCGCTGATCAATTCATTCGGCGCGCTGGGCGGATTCTTCGGTCCGTATCTGGTGGGATTCGTGAAGGATTTGACCGGCAGCCCGGCGAATGCGTTGTACATACTTTCCGGGTTTTTCTTCTTGTGCGCGGCGCTGGTGCTGAGCGTGTTCAACGCTTCGCACCGTTGACGCTTTCCTGCGTCACGCCTGCGGTTTTAGTTTTTGCTGCGCCGTTTGCGCGCGCCGGACAGCAGACGTTCGGTCGCGATCGCTGCGCGCTTGTGCGTGCCGCGACCGATCTCGCCGGCCTCGTCTTGCGCGACGACTTCGAAGACGAACAACTTGCCTTCGCGTCCGGTGAATCGCGCTGTCGCCGAAACTCTTGCGCCAGGTGGCGTCGCGGCCGTGTGCGAGATATCGACGGTGACGCCGACCGACATCTCGCCTTCTCCGAGGTAGGGCTTGAGCAACCGCGCGCTGGCGACCTCCATCAGCGCAATCATGCGCGAGGTCGCGAACACCGACGGAAAGGCATCGTCCGGATGCGCGCTCAAGGTGCTGGCGAGGTCGGATGCGCCGACGGTGAGCTCGGCGGTGTAAGAGGCGTCGATTGGAATATCGGGCATACGATTCAGTCGGTCGAGAAGTTGCGCGGGCGTTATTGCGAATGAAGTGGCACAGCCAACACGCGGGCACCGGTCAGCGGCGCTTGAAGTATTGAACGGCTTGCTCGTGCTTTTTCAGCAGCCTCGCGCGTGCCGAACGCTCCGAGATTTCTCCGCCTGCCGGTGTTCGGATCTTTCTTCTTCGAATAGAGTCGATAACCGCCGCTCGGTAATTTTCTGATCATCGACTCGACTCTCGCATTGCTCGACGCGTGGGCGAAGGCGCGTGACGAGTGGGCGCATGCCGCGGCATAGTTCTACGCTGCCGTCGGATAACAGGCCGGGCCGATCGGCTCGAAACTCTTATAGGTCAGGATAAATTCCTGATGGCCGAGCGCTTCGGATTTGGTCTGCACGCCGTTGGCGACATCGATGATCAAGTCGTACACCTCATGACCGACCTCATCCAGACTCGCGCGCCCTTCCAGAATACGGCCTGCGTCGACATCCATGTCGTCCGCCATGCGCCTGTAGGTTTTTGGATTTGCACAAACCTTGATGACCGGCGAGATCGCGGATCCTACAACCGATCCGCGACCGGTGGAAAATAGAATGACATGACTACCGCAGGCGATGAGCTCGGCAATTTCGGCGTTATCGCTGATGTTCGGAAAGCCGAAGCGCGGCTCGCCGTCGGGCACTACGTCGAGCAAATACAGGCCGCCCTGGATCGGCACATCGCCGGGTTTGATGATGCCGGAGATGACCGACTGGCCGCTCTTAGCGTACGCGCCCAGCGATTTCTCTTCGATCGTGGTCAAGCCGCCATCGGCATTTCCGGGTGCGAAGCTGGCATGTCCCATGGTGGTGTAATAGCGCGCGGCTTTGGCGACGGTATCGACGATTTCCTGGCCCAGCTCGGGTGTGGCGGCGCGCTTCGCCATCCAATGCTCCATGCCGATCAGCTCGCCGGTTTCCTCGAAGATACAGGTGGCGTTCTGCTCGACCAGGAAATCGAACGCGCGTCCCATGCTCGGGTTCGCGGTGAGCCCGCTAGTCGCATCGGAGCCGCCGCAGATCGTGCCGACCACCAACTCATCGATCTGCATGTCGACGCGCGGGGTGTTCTCCAGTTGCGCAAGCGTTTGTTCGACCCAGGCCAGTCCATCTGAAATGGTCTTGCGCGTACCGCCGGTGTCTTGAATGCCGACCAGCGCGGCGGGCCGGCCGGACTGGCGGATGGTGTCCAGCAAACCGCCTTTGTTGAAGCCTTCGCAGCCCAAGGATACGAGCAACGTCGCGCCGACGTTGGGGTGCGTGCACAACCGCTCTAGCATCTTGTGCGAATAGGCATTCGGGTAGCAGCCGGGAAAGCCGATCAGGTGTACGCCTTGTTCGCGAAACGGATAGACGATCTCGCGCGCAACGTGATGTGCGCATTCGACCAGGTAGGCCACCACGATTGTGTTGCGAATGCCTTTGCGGCCATCGTTGCGCAAGTAACCGTCGATCATCTAGTTCTCCTCCTGTATGTACTTCTTGCCGTCTTCCAGCGTGTACGTCGGCAGGTAGTCGCTAGTCATGTTATGGACGTGCACATAGTCGCCGGCGGCGATGTCGCAGGTCGCCACGCCGATCGGCGCACCGTACTTGACGATGCGCTCGCCGCGGGGAATTGCACGGACTGCGAACTTGTGACCGACTTCAACCGCGCTGTTGAGCTCGATCGCTTGGCCGTCGATCGTGCGCACGGCGCCGGCGGGCAGCTCAGTGGTGGCGATGGCGATGTTGTCGCCGGGCGCCAGCAGCAGCACGCCCGAGCCATCCGTCTTCTGAAAGAAACTCATCTGACGCGCTCGCGAAGATCAAGGTGGATAGTGTAGCGTTTTGTGCGGGCGCCGGAACCGCCCGACTAAATGAAAACGGAGCCTCGAGGGCTCCGTTCGATACTGCAGATGCTTGCGGCTCAGTGATTGCGCCGACGGCGCATCGTGGTCCAGCTCAGCAACAGCATGCCGAAACCGAGCATGGCATAGGTCGAAGGCTCCGGCACCGCCAGCGGAATGCGAATTTCGTACACGCCGTCCTGGAAGTCGTCATCGATGTTGGCGCGCTCGAACGCAATTAAGTAAACCGCCGCCTTGTTGCCGCGCAGATCGATATCGAATCCAGCGGACCAGGTAACCATGTGGTCGAGGTCGCCGCCGGAACCGTTGTCGAAGCCGTTGCCGGCAAAGTTGTTGGACGAGTAGGTCTTGCCGTCCGACTGGTAGAGAAAGTAGAACGGATTCGTGCCGACATTCACGTTGAGAAAGCTGCGCGTGCCGATGTAATCGCTATTGACTACATCGCCGGGCAACGGCGGACCGACGACCTTGTTGTCGGAGCCGAACTCGGTGCCTGCCGGAAACTCGGTGAACGTAGCTTTCGACGTCCCGATCCCGGCAACCGAGGTACCGTGCGTGCTCAAATAATGGGCGTACTCGCGGACTTCGATGTAGCCGGCAGCCGAAGACCAGACCTGGTCGTGCTGATCGCCGATCCGCGTGATGGGTCCGTTATTGATTGCGTAGATGTGCGTGATGGAGAAGGCGTCCTTGTAGGCGCCGCCTTTCGTGCAGAGATCGTTGAAGTTGCCGATCAGACAGCGTTCGCTGCCGTCGGTGTTCCCGAAAGTGTTGACGCTGGTGAACAGCGTTGCGCTCGCGGTGCCGACCGATGACAGAAGTACGAGCGGTGCGAGGATCAAGCCGAACAGAATCGAACGTTGCCGCATTTACATCTCCGTTGTGATGGACTCGCGCTGATTTCGGCGAGATCGGGAGAAAGTATAGGCGAATGTGATATAGGGTAATGATTTTGCAATGTAAAACGTTTGCAAAGCAATGTTGGCGAAAGAATTCGCAGGGATACACACAAGAGACATCGGCTGGCAGAATTCGGCGGAGGCTGCAGGCGAGCGGAGTGCGTCGCTCGCATTCGCGCGACTTAGTAGCGAGTCCGCTCGCGCCAACCCGCCACATCGCCGGGCAGATCGCCGTCGGTCACCTCGCCGCCGGCAACCTTGATAGCGCTAAGGATTAGCTCAAGCCGCTGCGCTGAATACGCACGTCCTTGCGCTTGAACACGTCCGGCTGCAGCTGCGTCCCTAGACCGGGGCCTTTCGGTGCCGTGATGTAGCCGTTCTCCAGCGGCGGCAATTGCGTCACCAGCTTGCCGTACCAGTCGTGATAGAACGCGCGCACGACTTCCTGCACCAGCGTATTCGGACAATTCATCGACAGATGAACCGAGGCCGTGAGCAGAATCGGCCCGGTGCAATCGTGCGGCGCGACCGGCAGCTGGTAGCACTCAGCCATCGTCGCGATCTTCTTCGATTCGCTCAAGCCGCCGCACCAACCGACGTCGAGCATGCACACGCTTGCCGCGCGCTTTTCGAACAGGTCGCGAAAGCCCCAGCGCGTCGCCAGCGTTTCGCTCGCCGTTACCCAGACGTTAGTTCGATGCGCGTAGTCTGCGACCGCATCCAGGTTATCCATCTTGATCGGGTCTTCGTACCAGAACGGATCGAACTGCTCGAGCGCCTTGGCGATTTTGATCGCGGTGGGCAGATTCCACATCGAATGGAACTCGACATGGATATCCATTTTGTCGCCGACCGCCTTGCGAATCTTCTCGAACGGCTTCATCGCCGTTTTCAAATCCGCGTTCGAGATATAAGTACCGTTCGAGGCTTCTGCGTATTCGTCGAACGGCCAGATCTTCATGCCGGTGAAACCTTCGGATAACAGCGACAACGCCAGCTCGTCCGCATACTTCATGAAGCCCACCAGATCTTCGTACGGCTGATACTTGTCGACTTGCGCGGGCAAGCCGAAGTTGGCCGTACCTTGCTCCGGTTTGGCGCGCACGTACTGATAGCCGGCGCAGGTGTTGTAGGTGCGCACGCTATCGCGGCTCGCGCCGCCGAGCAATTGATAGATCGGCTGCTTGGTCGCGTGCCCGAATAGATCCCACAACGCAATGTCCACCGCGGAGGCCGCGCGCATTTCGACGCCGACGCTCTTGAAGCCGAGGTAGGTGTTGAGAAACTGCCGGCTGTGCTTATCGATCTGCAGCGGATCTTTGCCGAGCAGATACGGCGCGATGGTTTGGTGGATATGTGCGATCACCGGCTCGACAGCGTAGAACGTCTCGCCGAGACCGACGAGGCCTTCGTCGGTATGCACCTGCACCCACAGCAAATTGGGAAACTCCTCGAGATTGATCGTTTCGATGGCGGTGACTTTCACGGCGCGTGGCCTCC
>JBDTMS010000097.1:0-9639 GCA_039934195.1 Betaproteobacteria bacterium | reverse complement strand
CAACACCAGCGGCTCGCGCACACCTTGCGGGTCCCACACGCGCACGCTGCCATCAACCGAGCCCGAAGCGACGCGCTCATCGCGCAGCGCGATGAGCGCGGTCACCATATCCTCGTGTCCCTGCAACACCAGTGGCTCATGCACACCTTGCAGGTCCCACACGCGCACGGTGCCGTCAGCGGAGCCCGAAGCGATGCACCCATCCGGCAGCGCGACGAGCACGGTCACCGTATCCTCGTGTCCCTGCAACAGGAGTGGCTCGCGCACACCTTGCGGGTCCCACACGCGCACGCTGCTATCAACGGAGCCCGAAGCGATGCACCCATCGGGCAGCGCGATGAGCGCGTTCACTCTACCCTCGTGTCCGTGCAACACCAGCGGATCGCGCACACCTTGCGGGTCCCACACGCGCACGCTGCCATCAAAGAAGCCCGCAGCAATGCGCCCATCGGGAAGCAGAGCCATGGCACTAACCGCGGAAGGACATTCCCATGTGGTGATCAAATGGGAGCGCAGCGCAAGGCTTCCCGTCCGAGGCAGCAGAGCCGGCGCCAGTTTCTGTGCCGCGCTTTGAATTTCCTCGCACAGCAGGTCAAGCGCCTCCACGCCTCGATTCAGAAAGCGGCCGAGCAATTGCCCAGCGAGCAGATGCGGAGCTCGCCGAATTACGTTCGCGCTATTGCGCAAACCAGCGAGCAACATCTGTCCGGCATCCCGCCCGCCCAAGTACGCGCAATCTGCGATGACCGCATCGATACCGACGACGCTTACCTTCGCAGCGATCCAGCGAAAATCGAACATAAGCTTCGCAAAAGCTTCAGCCCGCTGCTGCTCATGGAGATGACTTGCGAGGTTGCGCAATAGATACGGCTGCTTGTGTGCCTGCCCGGCTTCGACTTCGCCCAGTGCCCAGATGCGGAGCTTCGCCTCCGCAGCCGTCTTGTCGACGTGGTATTCCGCGGCACGCCATCGGCGGTTTTCATCTTTAAGGGTGAGCCATTCCATCAAAGAGAAATGGTCAGCAGCGTATGCGCCTGAGCGAAACTTGACGAAATCGCCCACCGCATGGGCACGCTCGTCAACCGCGTCTTCACTGATGCCGAGGACCATCGACAGCTCGGCTGGCGTAAGCGGCTGCTGCGCGGCGGCCATGAGCCCAAGCAGCTCGCGCACCGGTTCATATCGATGGATGTCGGGAAAACGCCTGCGAAAAGCATCGAGATAGAAGCCGTCCATGCCGGGCGGCAGGCTGGCAAGCTGAGCGAGCGTCATGGCGCCATTTGCCAGATCGTTCAATGCACGCACCGCATACAAAAACTTGCCATGGCTTTGCTGGAGAAGAAATTGACTGAGCTTCTCCGGTGTTTGCTCCGCGTCGCGAAGTTTGGCGGCGATCGGATCTCGCTGGCAGCGCGCAGTTACGTATTTGCGCAAATCGTCTTGATTGGATTGCTGCTCGGCGTCGATCTCCTCCATACCGAACGACTGACGTAACGGCGTGATCACCTCCGGTCTGCTGCGCGAGGTCGCCAACACGCGCAGCCAGCTCGGCATCCGCGACGCTTTGGTCGTCAACAACGAGACGATACTGCCGCCCTGACGCACGGATTCCTGGTCGAGATCCAGCGATTCGTCCAGCGCGTCAATCAAAATCAGCAGCGGCTTGGCGGGTGGAGGAAGCTGGCTCAATGAATTCAAAATCGCAGCCTCGAACGTGCTGGATGGATCTTCCGCCGCTTTGTCCAGTCGAGCCTGGAGCTGCGGATCCGACTCGACTTTGGCGCGATATCCCGGGATGGCATCCTTGAGGCGCGCAGCAAGCGAGCGCACGAACGTTGCGGGATGAAGCGTCTCGTGCGTGTCATGCTGGCAGAAATGCCAGGCAGCGACGATGCCACCGGGATTGCGGCGAACGAGCTCGGCCATGATGGCGGACTTGCCGACGCCGAAGTCGGCGCGGATCAGTAATGCACGCGGCTGGCCGCTATTCATCCAACCTGCGATCCGGTCGAACAACCAATCGCGACCGACGAAATGCTCGCGCTTAGCTTCCATGTAGGCCGTGAAGTCCCATGCCTGCGGCCAGATCCAACGCGCGACGGTGAAGGTGCCCGCCTTCCCTGCTTCGTCATTGAGCGCATTCTGAATCGCCTCGAGCACAAGTCCCGCAAGCTCATCGGGCGTCCGGAAGAGACGAATGCCGTGGCGGGTGCCGACTTCGCCCCGAAACCGCTGGATGGATTTGGCGCTTTTCGCGCCGAGTACTACGCGGTCGTCAAAGTCTTCGACCCACGGCGCCTTGGGATCCAGCTGAAACACGAGGCGAGGTATGCCGCACTCGCCCGCGTGCCGGTATTCGCGCTCGGTTATCGATTGACGCTCAGGATTGTCCGCCTCCGGCACGTAACCGTATCGCTTCGCGAGGATGCCAACATAGAACTCGCACGTTTCGACATCCGCCAGGCATTTGTCCACGGGGCGCTCATCGAAGGCGGGGTAATCCTCCATTGCAACGAGATCGAAACCTGCGCGACGCAAACGCTCATTTACCTTGGCGCGATAGTCCTGCAGGTCCAGGAACGTAGAGGAGACGTAAATGCGTTTTTTGGAGGCCCTGGGTTGCATCCTGAGATGTCTGCGTATCCGCGATGGCGATCAACGAAGAACCATGTTCCCTACGATGGCGAATGACAGGAGCCGCAACAAGTGCATCCCCGCGGACACACGGCTCGCGACCGGCGCACCCGCGTGAAGAGACTACAAATAATATTCGTCTTGCTCGGTGCGCGCTCTTCTACTTCGGACAAATATAACCCGGGCCGCTCGGCGACTTGAAGCAGCCGACCGATTCCGGGATGACCTGTTTCGGCAACCACAGCACCACTGACGGAAAATAGATGGTGAAGACAATCGTCGCCAGGAACACGACGTAGATCGGCAACGCCGCGCGCAACGCCTTCGAAAACCGCACGCCGACAAATTTCGACGCCATCAGCAGGACGAGGCCATAGGGCGGCGTGATCAATCCGAACGCCAGCGTGGCGATCAGCACCACGCCCATGTGAACCGAGTTGATATCGCCCGCCTGCGTCAGCGCGGATACCAGTGGCATGAAGATGATGATCGTCGGCACCGGCTCGATGAAATCGCCGATCACGGTGAACAGCACCACCAGCGACAGCATGATGAGATGCGGATCGTCTCCGGCAATCGATGTGATCCACCCGGAAATGACGATCGCACCGCGCAGATAAGCCAGCATCCAGCCGAACGCATTGGCGGCGCCGATGGTGATCAGCGGCAGGGAGAAGATCAGACCGGCGATGCAGAAATCGTACGGCAGCAACGGCAGATGCTTGCGATTCAGTGCCGGAATAATGACCGCGATGATCCAGACGGCGGCGACGACGCCGGCTTCGGTCGGTGTGAACCAGCCGGTCAGGATACCGCCCATCAGGATGATCGGAATCATCAACGGCAGCGAGGCGGATTTGGCTGCGATCGCGACCTCCCGCATCGGCGCGCGCGGCCGTCGGAGACCAACCGGACCGAAGAAATAGCAATAGAGCATCAGGCCGAATCCGATCATCAGGCCCGGGACGACGCCGGCCATGAACAGGCCGGCGATCGAGACATTGCCCACAGCGCCGTACACGACGGCGGTGATGCTCGGCGGCACGAGTGCTGCGATGGTCGATGCCGCCGCGATGATGGCCGCGATGAACGCGGGATCGTAGCCTTCCCGCTTCATCGGACCGCTTAGCGCGCGGCTGATGACCGCGACGTCCGCTGTCGTCGAGCCGGACATCTCGGAGAAGAACATGCTGAAAACCGTGACGACCTGCGAGAGCCCGCCGCGGATGTGGCCGACCAACGCCATCGAGAGATTGGCCACGCGGACCACGACATTGGCGGAGCTCATCAGCTCGCCAACCAGAAGAAAAAACGGAATCGCCAGCAGCGCTTCGCTATCCATGCCGTCGAACATTTTCTGAATGATCGCGGCCAGCGACACGTCAGTGAACACCGCACCGATGATCACGCCGGCGAGAAGCGAGAACGCGACCGGCACGCCCAGGTAGCCAAAGAACAGGAACATGAACGTCATCAGCAGGAGGATCAGCGGCGCGCTCATCTAATGTCCTACCTCGAGCTCCCGCGCGGGCGCGTCAACGCCAAGACGGCCGGTACTTTGGGTGATTTGCATCGTCTTCAGCTTCTCTGAATACTCGGTGGATGCGACATATTCGGGCGGTGTCGTCGTTGACGCGCGCGTGCGAGACCTTGCTAGCTTCTACGCATGCGGTGCCGGCAGGTCGAGCGGCTCGATGTTCGGTTCCGGTTCGGGTTCTTCCGGGTGCTCGAACCCGTTTTTGCAACCATTGACCAGCTGCTCGATGGTGAACAGCGCGATCAGCACACCCGAGATCGGAATCGCCACGTAGAGCGAAGCGATCGGGGTCATCGACGGCATGCGATAGCTGCCGAAGCCGCGCAGAAAATTTATGTAACCGAAATAAATCAAGAAGAGTGCGACGCACAGCGTAACGATACGCACCACAACTTCGACGGCAAGTCGCGAGCGGCCGTGCATCGCTTCGGCCACTGCCGTAAGATACAGATGATCGTTGCGCCGTGTCGCGACCGCGGCACCCGTAAAGATGCCGTAGATGAAAAACGCGGAAGTCACCTCCTGCAGCCACAGCCAGGGATGGCGCAGCGTGCGGCTGACGATGTCGAAGGCAACCGACGTCGTGAATCCGAACAGGCAAATCCCGCACATGACCATGAGGATTATTTCGAGGCGGTCGAGCGCCCGCCACTTCAGGTGGCGTTGCCGTCGAAGCAACAGCTTTTCAGTAAGGCTCATTTGTATGCCGCGCACGCGACGTGGGAAGGCCGAACCCGGCCAGCCCTCTTCGCCCGTGAGTGGTTAATATTTAATGGAGGTGATCAGCTGTTCGATCTTGGCTGCGTGCGGCCCCAACTCCTTGGCCAGCTTCGCCAGCAACGGATCCGCGACCTTGACGAATCCTGACTTGTCGACATCGGTTACCACTTTGACGCCGATCGACTGGAGCTTAGCCTGGGATTTATGCTCGAGCTCGAATGCCTTCCCCGGCTGGGTTTTATTGACCTCGGCCGCCGCGCCTAAGACCCATTTCTTTTGTTCGGCCGACAGGCTGCTCCACAACTTATCGCTCACCCATATCAGACAATTGTTGGCTTCATGCTCGGTCATCGAGAGCACCGGCGCCACCTCGTAGTGCTTGTTGACGAGATAGACGTTGACACCGTTCTCCGCCACATCCACCACACCCGTTTGCAAAGAGGTGTAGACGTTGCCAAACGGCATATGCACGGTCTGCGCGCCGTACGCCGGGAACATCATATCTTCCGTAGAAGTGGCCTGAACCCGTACCTTCAAACCGTTCATGTCGCCGACCTTCTTGATTTCGCGTTTGCTGTACATGCTGCGCAGGCCCAGCGTCGCGAGCGAGATCACATGGGCACCCTGTACGGTTTCGTCCATCATGTGTTTGAACGCGTCCGTCAGGCGCGGATCAGCGAGTGATTTCTTGAGATGCTCTTCTGACTTGAACAAGTAGTGGAGCGACATCACGCCGGACTGGGGAGACAGCGTCGCTGCGTTCGCCGAAGATGAAATGCAGAAATCGATATCGCCTGACTTGACGAGCTGGAGCACCTGCGGCTCTTGACCGAGCTGTGCGCCGGGGTACTGGTCGATCAGCATGGTGTTCTTGCTGAGCTCGGCGAGCTTGTTGGCGAATATTTCGGCCGCGATCCCGTAGCCGGTATTTTTCGGTTGATCGTAGGAAAACCGATAGTGCTTCACCGTCTGCGCGGCGCTGTCGGCTACGCAACCGAGCAACGCTCCGAGCAGCACGAGTCCCGTCGTGAGATACCGCGTCATAAAGCTCCTCCCAAATGATTTGCGCTCGCTATCGTGCGCTGCGCTGAATGTTCGTTATCGTTCGCTGCGCTGGCTATTCGTTATCGTTCGCTGCGCTAGGTGTTCGTTACAGTTCGCTGCGCTGCATGTTCGTTATCGTTCGCGGCGTTAGGTGTTCGTTACAGTTCGCTGCGCGAACCAATGACAGAACGGCGATGATGGCGCTCTATCGTCGCAATTGGCAAGTCTAACGAAGAACGCTATCCCCGGTACCCGCGGCCGCCGCGGTCGCGCAGCCAGAGGCGCACCAAGAAACGCTTGCGTTCCGGCTCCGGCCAATCGTTGAAATTCGTGCGTGCATGGCCGGTCGCCCGGTTATTGACGAACTGAATCTGGCCCGGCTGAAAATCCAAGTCGATCCGCAGCTCGGGCTGGTCGAACACCGACTCGACAGCTTCGAGCGCCGCACGCGTCTCATCGTCCATGCGCTCTCCGCGCAGCTCGTACCCTGCGACGATCTCCCGCACTGCGAGACGTGCGTGCAGCCCGCCGTCATAGTCGAAGATCGGCGCCGCGTAAGTCGTCGGATCGCCCGCCGCGTGTTCGGCGTGACGGTCATACCAGAACGGCTGATAGAGCCTGGGCAAAATATCGGCGTGGTGCTCGAGCAACGCGTTGTGCACTGTGTAGACGCTGACCAGCCGGCTCACCCCGCCTTGTCTCGCAGTCTGCTGGCACAACAAGCAGACATACTCCGGCGGCATCTCGTTGTACGAGTTGTCATTGTGGAAACGCAGATCGACATTGGTCACGGTCGGGCGGATGCCGGAACCCGGCTTGAGCTTGGCGCCGGTATCCGTGACGTCGAACCACATTTGCCCGTTCCACTTTTGCGCGACTGGCCGTGCGAGCAGGCTCGCCAGCAACCAATAGACGCTGAGCGATTCCTCGCGGGTCATCTCGTCCATCGGCAGCCGCTCGAGTACCGCGAACATCGGTCCGCGCAGCGTCGCTTCGCGCACCTGCGCCATGACTGCACGACAGGCGTCGAGTGTGTAGTCGCGCGGATCGAGCAGTAACACCGGCAACGGCGAATGGCGCAGCTCCGCGATGACGGCACGCAACTCCGCCAGCGCCGCCGGCGTCAGCTGCACCGTCCAGTCGGCGGGCGAGATGGAGGCCCGTGTCCACGCTTGCGGCCCCACGATCTTTTCGGTCAGCATGCGAACCTTCATCGTCTCCTCCGTGCGCCTCGAGCCCTGTCTTCATTTGAACGCCTCGCATCTGCCGGCGCAACCGCTGGCGTTCCTTCTGTGCGTGGCCAAGCCCCTTGCGAAACCCGGGCCAAAAATGCTCTGCATCGCTCCTGCCCGTGAGTGGGCACAGCGGATAACGCGCGGCTAGCTTACCCCTTCTCCGTATTCTAGAAAAACGGCGACGAGCGGGATGATCTCCTTGGTGTTGGTTCGGTAGGCGGTGAGTTAATGGCTGAGCGGCACAACAGGTGACGTCCTCGAGATAGAGGCGTTTCAGCTCGTCTACCATCTGCTCGCGCGTTTTATCAGAAATCCGACTCGAACCCGCGTTGCAGAGTCAGCTGAAATCGATTCCCATCGTGCTCCCGCACTTTTGTGGGCGGCCACCTCTGCTGATCGGATTGTGCTGCGGCTGGCAGTGCGGAGCCGGCAACCGCTGCCGGCCGGGTGGACGATTCCACGCTGCCCGCCCGTGCCAACGCGCACGGCTTTCTCTCGTATCCCCACGCAGTACCCGACATTTCTGTATCACCGAAGGCGTCACTAGCTCCAGATTTGACTCGTTTGCCAGCACTGCATAAAATGCAATCATTGATTGCAGTACCCTCCATCAGACTTCCCATGGCCAGCATCACAATCCGCAATCTAGACGACCAGACCAAAGCGCGTCTGCGCGTACGCGCAGCGCACCACAAACGGTCAATGGAAGAGGAGGCTCGAAACATCCTGCGTGCGGTTCTCGCAGAGCAGATGGGTGCGCCGCGCAATCTTGCTGCCGCAATCCGAGCGCGCTTCGAACCGCTCGGCGGTGTCGACTTGCGATTACCCGCGCGCGAGCCAATGCGCGAACCTCCCAAGCCGGGCAAGTGATCGTCCTCGACACCAACGTCCTGTCCGAATTAATGAAGGCTACTCCGGCCGACAGCGTAATGCGCTGGGTAGCATCGCAACCAGCCACCAGCCTCTACACGACGAGCATTACGCAAGCCGAACTACTGCATGGGATCATGCCGCTCTCCGCGGGAAAACGACGTAAGGCGTTCGAGACCGCTGCTCAAGCAATGTTCGACGAGGACTTCGTCGGACGCATTCTTCCCTTTGGGAGCGACGCTGCGGCGCACTATGCACAGATCGCCGCTGCTCGGCGGCGCGCGGGACAACCGATCTCGCACTTCGACGCACAGATCGCGGCAATTTCGCACTCGGCCGGGGCTGCGGTTGCGACCCGCAATGTCTCGGACTTCGAGGGATGTGGTGTCAAGGTGATCAACCCTTGGGAAGGCTGACGCGGGCATCGCGATTCCGATCTGACGCGGCACGCTCGATGCAGTACGAATGGACCGGATGCCTGCTATCGGCATAGCCGAACGAGATGCCGCACACAAGCTTGCGCGTGGGCGGCAGGCCTCCTTCCGCTACCAGACTCCACGGCGTCTCTCGTTTGAGATGGCGCAGTTTGAAGTTGAATCCATTTCCCTACCAATCGCACGCCTTGCCTTGAGCCCATCCAGGCAGCGTGATACGGTTGGGCGTTCTGCCCGTTAACCCAGCCACTTCCCCGCGCGATGCTCGCGCATCGTTGCGACACACTCGACCCGCGACCGCCCATGTCCTACAAACTGCTGCTCTACCGCGACGAAAATTATCCGGACTCGCACATTGCCGACCGCTATCCAGCGGCACTGAAGGAGATGCTGCCTGACGTCGAGGTCGTGCTCGCGCGCACCCGGGCCGAGGCCGATTTGCATATTGCCGATTCCCATGCGGCTTTCGGCAATCTGCCGCCGGATCTCTTCGCGCGCGCCAAGCGCCTGCGCTGGATCCAAGGCCCGCAGGCGGGTCCCGATCCGGCCTTCTATCATCCGGCGCTGGTGGCAAGCGAGGTGATGGTGACGAACATGCGCGGAATCTTCAACGACCACATCAGCGCGCACATACTGGCAATGGTGCTCGCCTTCGCACGCGGGTTGCCGCGTTACTGGACGCAGCAGGCAAAACGCGAATGGATGACTGGTGCGCCGACCTTCTACTTACCCGAATGCACGGCGGTGATTCTCGGCGTGGGTGGAATCGGCGCCGAGACGGCGCGGCTGTGCGCTGAGTTCGGCATGCAGGTGATCGGCGTCGATCCGCGGTTGTCGTCGCCGCCGCTCGGCGTGACCGAGCTGGTGCCGCCGGAAAAAATGCATGACGCAGTGCATCGCGGCGACTTCGTTATCGTCACCGTGCCCGAATCGCCGGCCACACGCGGCATGTTCGACGCCGCGTTCTTCGCGCGCATGAAGCCCGGTGCGGTGTTCATCAATATCGGCCGCGGCGCGACGGTGAAGCTCGCCGATCTCGACGCCGCGCTGCGCTCAGGACAGTTGAGCGGCGCCGGCCTGGATGTGTTCGAGCACGAGCCCCTGCCCGCTGATCATCCATTGTGGGATGCCCCGGGAATGCTCATCACGCCGCATGTCGCGGCCG
>JBDTMS010000096.1:0-9679 GCA_039934195.1 Betaproteobacteria bacterium | reverse complement strand
GCGGCGGCGGTCGAAACGCCGTCCGTTTGCTGGTGCGTCGGCCAACCGACTTCGGTTGCGTAGAGCGGGACGTCACGGCCGCCGGAATAGACCTTTGCGTTGTTCTCCAGCGTTGCCATGAAAGCCAAAGACTTCTCGGGCACCTGCGGGTAGAGGTATGGATGAATCGAATAAGCGTCCATGCTGCTCAGCGCACCGGTAGCGAATAAACCGACGCTCCAGGGCATATTAGGGGTTGCGACGCCTCCCAGTACGGTGATGCTGGCATCGACGTTTTTCAGCGCCGCATAGACTTTGCTCAACAGTTTGTTGTATGAAGCTGCATCACCCGGTATGCGATTCGGCGTCCCGATTCCCGCATTCCATTCATTCCACACCTCGTACTTTTTCACACGGCCCTTGTAGTGGGTCGCGACAAATACAGCGTAGCGCACGAATGCAGCTTGACCCTCGGCACTCACCGGAAATCCGCCGCCATCGTAGAACGGGTTTCCGTAGCACAGGACGAACACGGGCTCGATGCCGGCGTTAGCGGTGCGCGTTACAAATGCATCGAAATTCGCAGCCGCGGCGTCTGAAAATGCCAAGACACCCTTTTGCTTCTCCACCCAGCGCCAGCCGAAATCCTGCCGCCAAGACTTGACCCCGAGTTCGACCAAATGATCGAAGAACGGGTTGAAGCTGCCTATGAATGGCTGCAGGTGGGTGTTGACGCCAGCGATGAACGCTGTGCCGGATGATGGCGGCGTTGGTGTCGGCGGCGTTGGTGCGGGCGGCGTTGGTGCGGGCGGTGTTGGTGTCGGCGGTGTGGGTGGGGTTGGTGTGGGTGGGGTAGGCGGCGTAACTGGATCGCCGGCGATCGGCGTGCTGAATGCTACGTCCACCCAATAATTCGAGGACTTGAACGTCTGCCTAGGGAATGTGCTACCTGAACTGTAAGTGTAGACGCCGTTAGGTCCATCAACGCCATCTTTCAGTGCATGCAACGGCGGACTATCACGCCCGGCGAGAAAACCATTGCTGTCCGTATCGTCCGCGTAATGCCCGACGGGCGCGTGGTACGAGGCAACGTAGGTGACGCCGGCGCTAATGGCTATGGGCTTCAAGAACGTGGCTTGCTGCCACCCCGAAGCCGTCTCGTTGGCGAAGGTGACTTGGCCGAGTTTTACGCCGTCTCTAGACCACAGAGTACCGACATGGATACCGGTGTTGGTTGCGAATTTATAGAAGCGAATGCTCGTGATTTCGCCCGCGATATCTGAGCGGAACTTCACGCCCACCTCAATCGACTTGACGTCTCCATCGGCTGCAGCGACTGGCACCGCGCTCGCCGGCCATAGCGCGCAGGGACACGGCGACGCCGGGCTGTAGACCACATCGACCCAATAGTTGGTCGCTATATGCGAGCTATTGGGGAACGTTCCACTTGGGCCGTATGCGTAGACACCGTTACCACCGTCGACCGCATCTTTAAGCGCGTGCAGCGGTGGGCTGTCGACACCTTTGACCGCGAAGTAACTATTGTCGGCTGCGTAATAACCGGCATCGGTATGGTATGACGCAACGTAGGTTGTACCCGCGGCGATGGCAACCGGCGCGGAGAACAAAACCTGCTGCCAGCCTGACGCTGTCTCGTTGGTAAACGTGCCTGTTGCGAGCAGCTTGCCACTTCTATCCCACAGATGACCGAGATGCGTGCCGGTATTTGCGGTGGACTTGTAGAACCGGATACCGCTGATAAAACCGTTCGTGTCGCTGCGAAACTTGACGCCAACTTCGATCGCCCGGCTCTCTGCACTCGCCGCGATAACTGGAACCGCGGTCGCCGGCCAAAGCGTAGTGATCGAAGATGTCGTTGTCGTTGCGGTTGTCGCTGCCGCTGTTGTCGCTGCTGTTGTAGCGGTCGCTGTCGTTGTCGTTGCTATCGCAGCGCTGCCGAGCGCCGGTATCGAAAGCATCAATATCGTCGCGAACCGCCCGGCGTAGCGGCAAGCCACCTCTCGGCTAGAGATCGAGGTCGTGCCGCGTACACGTGCAGCGGGTGCTGTCGGATTACCTGGGGGTGCCGCATTTCCAACGGGTAGTATATGAAAGAGTTTGAATGACACGATGTTCTCCTGGATGCCTATATTTTGAGCGCCGTAAGAGGCGGCGCCCCAGGCAGAACGAGGCTCTGCAACTACCGCAGATGCTTCACCACCTACCCAGACACATCGGCTTTATCGTCAACAATCTTGAGAGATTTGTAAGATATTGTTATATTTTATCCTTAAGCCATTGTATTTAGCCATTTAACAAACGCAATTATTTTGAATAATATTTTCTATGACCTAACGAAAACGCATCGGATGAATCAAAACGAGGGTTCGTGATGAGTAGTCGCGGAAGCTTCGTTTCGGGGGCGCAGGTACCCGGTTGGGCCGCTAGTGCCGACGAGATCAGCTACTGCGCGAATATATTGGATGGATTTTTAGATCGACTTTGACAGCCCGGCGGCGTCTGATTTAACGCTGGACTCGGCTGGTGGCTGGCGCGCGGGCACATGGTCGGTCGGCCGCTGCGTTGCAGTCGACACGCTGACGCCGTCCGTTCTCGGCGCACTGATCGAGACCAAACTTCGGAATCTCTGTAAGTGCGAGGGCCGCGCGCGAACTGCAGATCCTCGAGCGGTTCAATCAGCGTTGAAACGGATCGAGCGCCACTCTGCTTCGAAATTGCACGACGCGATTCTCGTGTTTGCCGCCGTGAGAAATAGCCAGGTGTATTGTCGGAATGCGCTCGAAACCGGCTGGATACGACTAAGATCGCGGGTCGGCACGCATGAGGGTCTCGCAGCAGAACCGTACGCGCAGTTGGCTTGCCAGCAGCGACGATTCGCGCCACAGTGAGCGGAGGGTATTTCTATATCCAAAAACGCCGTACCGCGCGACGAAGGAATCAAGGCTGCCCAATCGCGAAACGCCCTCGATTGTCGGCGTGGCATTTGTTGCGTGAGGTCGCCGCGTGGCGCGGTCCGTGTGCTACGTGCGTCTCAGGTCGGCTCGAGCAGAACGTAGGCGAAAAACTCGTCAACTGCTTGCCGCCGCTTTTGCGACATGAAGAGGATGCGAATCTTCATTGCGATTTTCATTGGCACCGGCAGCGGAATGGCACGCCCGAGGCGCTCGCCCTCTTCCCACACATAACGGATTTCTTTCGCCCGCCACCCGTGCTGCCGAAAGAAATCGAACCATGCGGCGGGTTTGAAGCGGAACGCCGCGTTCATCATCATGTGTTTCATGCCCTTTCGTTCCCGGTATCGCATCGTGTCGGCATGCATGTAGTCGACCACCCAGAAATCGGCATGATCCAGTGCCGCCAAGTCATCGGCCAGCGACGCGACCTGGTCGTTGTCGAGATAGGGAACGACACCTTCTGTGATTACGAGCATCTTTCTTGTCTGCGCATTGACGCGCGCGAACAGCCGGCGTCGTTTCGCGAGATCCGCAAGATCGATCTTCACGCGCTCCAGCCGGCATCGCGCAGTTTCTCCGGCAAGTAGCGTTTCTTTATGTTCGACGATGTGCGCGTAGTCCGCTTCGATCCACGTGAGACTCGGCGGCAGGTTCATTCGGTACGGACGCGTGTCCAATCCTGCGCCGAGATTGAGGACGAGATCCACGCCCGCTTCGATTGCGGTCGCGATATAGTCGTCGATTATGCGAGTGCGTAACGCGACGGTCCAACCGATCACGCCCGACATCGGCATCGCGTTCGCGATATCTGCGCCCCGCTCTCCGGCCAGACGTCCGGCAAACGGATCCCGAAACAGCGCATCGGCGCGTTCGGTCTCGACTGCACGAAGGTGCGCAATCCAGAAAGCCGTGTCCGAGACGTCTTTGATCAGCGGTTCAGACATGGATGTGCGAGCGACCTCATTTGAGATGTTTGACCGCAGACTGACCGCTATCGTTGCAGCCGCTCGGTTGCACCGAGTACATCGATGGTACGAGCTCTGTACAGTCGAAGCGAACACGGGAAATGTCGCCTGCGCTCGGCGTCCCCGGCTGCGCGCGTCACATGCGTAATCCGGTTGCGCTATGCTGATGTGCGTAATGCGGTTGCTACGCTCACGTGCGCAATCCGGTTTGCGCTATGCTGATGCTCAACCTTAACGAGTGCAAGACGCAGTTTTACAGGCATCGACGAGTGGAAATTCTCACATGATTCAAAAGCGGACGTTCGGACGAACCGGCCACGCAAGCACGGTCACGTTATTCGGCGCGGCTGCGCTTGCTCGAGCAAGCCAGGCCGATGCTGACCGCACGCTCGACGTGCTGCTGCGCTATGGCATCAACCACATCGATACCGCGGCTGCGTACGGCGATTCGGAATTGCGTATCGGCCCGTGGATGGCTGGTCATCGCAAAGATTTTTTTCTTGCCACCAAGACCGGATCGAGAACCGCGGTCGCGGCACGCGAAGACATTCATCGATCGCTCGAGCGCTTGCGCGTAGACCACGTCGACCTGATTCAGCTGCATTCGCTTGGCCATCCGGACGATTGGGATCAAGCGATGGGACCCGGAGGCGCACTGGAAGCTGCAATCGAAGCGCGGCAACAAGGGCTGGTGCGTTTCATCGGTGTCACCGGACACGGTTGGAGCATCCCCGCGATGCATCGGCGCAGTCTCGCGCGTTTCGATTTCGATTCCGTGCTGCTTCCATACAATTACTTCATGGCGCAAGATCCGCGCTATCGCGAAGCGTTCGAAGAGGTTCTCGCGACCTGTGCGAAGAAAAACGTGGCTGTGCAAATCATCAAGTCGATCGCCCGCGGCCCGTGGGCCGCTGCTGACCGCACGCACACGACTTGGTATCAGCCGCTCGAAAAGCAAGCCGACATCGACCGCAGCATTCACTGGATCATGGGGCTGCTGCCGAACGCGTTCATCAATACCGCGGGCGATCTGAACCTGTTGCCCAAAATTCTCGACGCGGCGAACCGCTTCGAACGGCAGACGGCCGATGCAGAGATGTCGGAGATGCTAGGCGCCGCGCGCATGACATCGCTGTTCGGCCTGCCTGCCTGATTGGGCGAGCTGTGGGAGGTCGGCGTCTAGTAATTTCGAACGCTGGGATTCTCGAACGCCGGATTCTCGAACGCCGGATTCTCGAACGCCGGGATTCTCGAACGCCGGGATTCTAGAACGCCGGGATCTTCAATTCAGTCCGACTGCACAAATCGTCGAATCCTCGCAGCGAGACGTAAGCAAGCTCAAACGCTTGTCGCACGTTTCTAATCAGTCAACCACCAAATCAATTACCCATGATTGCAGCGAAACACGCCCTCGAACAACTGCGCGAAGGCAACGCCCGATTCGTATCGAATGTTCGCAGCCGTGAAGCGGTCACCAGCCAGACTCGCCGTGAGGAAGTCGCTGCAGGGCAGGAGCCGTTCGCGATCATTCTCGGATGTTCCGACTCGCGCGTGCCGGCCGAGATCGTATTCGATCAAGGCTTGGGAGATCTTTTCGTCATCCGCGTTGCCGGAAATATCGTCGCGCCGTCGCAAATCGGCAGCGTCGAGTTTGCCGCTGAGCGATACCACACGCGACTGGTGGTAGTGCTCGGACACTCGAACTGCGGCGCAATTCTGGCCACGATAGAAGAACTGGGGCGGCGCTCGGAAGAGCAATCGCCAAATCTGCGCTCGATCGTCAACCGCATCCGCCCATCCGTAGAAGCGTTGTTGGACCCTGAGTTCGGGTACAAACCGGACGATCTGGTGCACCGAGCGGTGCGCGCCAATATCCGCATGTCGGCAAGCCATCTTCGACATGGGTCGGAGCTGCTGGAGCATCTGATCGAAAAAGCCGGGCTGTTCGTCGTCGGCGCCGAATATTCGCTGGAGACCGGCGTCGTTGAATTCTTCGATGGCGTGTGAACCTTAACGGGCTAACCGACAGCGGACTTTGCGCAGCCCACGCGACGAGATAGTCCACGAACGCACGCACGCGCGGTGTGAGATTACGATTGTGCGCATACATCACCCAGACCGGAGGGCTGCCGACTTGATAGTCGGTCAGCACTAATTTCAGGTGACGCGCGCGTAGCGCCGGCCCGGTGACGTAACTCGAAATTTGAATCAATGCGGTTCCCGCGATCGCGGCTTCGACCAGCGCTTCGGCGTGATCGAATGACAAGTTGCCGAGCACCGCAATGCTGATGCGCTTGCCGCCCTGCTGAAATTTCCAATCCTGAACGCGGCCGCTGCTGGGAACGATGAAGCTTATGCAATTGTGATCGATGAGATCGCCGGGGTTGCGGGGAACGCCGTGGCGCTTGAGATACGCGGGCGCGGCACACGTCGTTAGCACACCGGCCGCGAGCTGGCGTGCGACCAGCCGCGAATCCGGCGGCTTGCCCAGCCTGACCGCCACGTCGAAGCCATCCTCGACGACATCTACTAAGCGATCGGTGAAGCTCACCTGCAGCTTCACTTCCGGATATTGCTGCGCGAACGCAGGCAGCACTCTTGCCAGATGCAATCGCCCGAGGGACAGCGGCGCGGTCACGCGGAGCAACCCGCGTGGCGCTGCCTGCGCGCGGCTGAGAACCTGCCCAGCGTCGTCGAGATCTGCGACGACCTGCCTGCAGCGCTCATAGAAAGCCGCGCCTTCCGGCGTGATCGTGACGCTCCTCGACGTTCGCTGCAGCAGCCGCACTTTGAAATGGGCTTCCAATCGGGTGATCGCTTTGCTCACGCCCGAAGGCGAGATGCCGAGTTTGTGAGCCGCCCTGGTGAAGCTGCGCTCCTCGACGGCGCGCACGAACGCGAGTATTCCGGAAAATTGATCCATTAGCTGGTCATCGATGACATTGCGTCATCCTCAGTATTACACCTGCACGGATTATCATCGAATCGGGCTCAGCGTATCGTCTGCTTCGGGTAAACAATCGAGGAGCAGAAGCATGACCGCTATCGTTCGCAACGCATCGATCACCGGCGCCACTTCCGGCATCGGCCGCGCCATCGCCGAAAGCCTCGCTGCGCGCGGCGCACGCGTCTTGCTAACCGGACGCGATAAACAGCGCGGCGAACAAGTCTTGTCCGCGATCCGTTCTGCGGGCGGTCGGGCAGATTTTCTCGCCGCCGATCTGTCGTCTTCTACTGCAATCGCTCAGCTCGCCGGCGAAGCACAAAACATTCTAGGCAGCGTCGATATTCTGGTGAACAACGCGGGCATCTATTCGTTCGGCCCGACGACTGAAATGACCGAAGACGCATTTCATAGCATGTACGCGACCAACGTACGCGCGCCGTTCTTTCTCACAGCGAAATTGGCGCCGGGGATGGTGAGCCGCAAGTGGGGCCGCATCGTAAACATCACGACGATGGTCGCCTATATCGGCATGCCCGGCGCCGCCCTGTACGGCTCGTCGAAAGCAGCTCTGCAGTTGCTTACGCAAGCATGGGCCGGAGAGTTTGGACCCGGCGGCGTGACGGTAAATTCAGTCGCACCCGGCCCGATCCGCACGCCGGGCACAGATGTCATGGGAGAGGCGCTCGACCAATTCGGTAAGACGGTTCCGGCGGGACGTGTCGGTACACCGGCCGAAGTTGCGGCAGCAGTTGCATTCCTGGTCTCGGAAGAAGCCGCGTACGTAAATGGTGCGACCTTGGCCGTCGATGGTGGACGGGTGGCGGTTTAGTTGCGGCCACCGCCGGTCCAAACAATCCGGGCACCGGCGCGCTGCCCGGTGTCTGGCTGATCGGCACCTACGCCACTCTGTTTGGCGCTCGGCTGATTGTGCTGGGATCAAGGTCAGAACGCGAACGCATCACGTGAACCTCGCGTCGCAAACTTAGCGGCGCGCGGCGACCGATCGCGTGCCGAAATGCAGAGTTCGGCGCAACGCGCCAAGTCATGTGTGCGCCGCGGCGCCTCTAATCAGTCTTTGAGCGGATCGTATCCCGGTTCGATCTGCGCATTCTGCTCACGCAGCTTGTCCAGGATGCGCAAGCTGTAGCCATCGTCGGGCGTGCTGTTGCCGCGCAAGACGTCACCCACGAGTTGATACACCGTGTAGCGGTCGCGCAGGACGACATCGGCGGCGACCTCGTTCAACGCCGATTGCAGTTCGGCGATGTCGATCTGACCGTTGAGCAGCTCGGAGACTTTGCGCGACATGTCTACCACCTCCTCGAGCGGTGTGGGCCGAGCAGCGGCTCCAAACGCTTCGCGATGAACTCGCGTGCGCGAAAGATGCGCGTGCGAACGGTGCCAACGGGAATGCCGAGCATCTGCGCGATCTCCGGATAGGTTTTGCCCTCGACTTCGAACAACATCAAAGCCTCGGATAGCGTCGGCTGTAATCGCGAAATCGCCTTCTCGACAGCGTCGGCAATCTGGCTCGCAATCATCTTGCGCTCGGGATCTTCGTTGTCGGATATCCCGGGCTCAAATGCATCGGCACGCTCCTCCGGCGCATCCTCGCCCAACAGCACCGGATTCGGGTCGCGTTTGAGCGCAGTGAGTGCGACGTTGGTGGCAATGCGATACAGCCAGCTGTAGAACGCACTGTCGCCGCGAAACGAGGCGAGCCCTCGATAGGCGCGGATGAAGGTGTCCTGCACGACGTCTTCGACGTCGCTCGCGCGGCGAATGTAGCGCGCGACGTGACGCGCGATGCGACGCTGATATTTGACGAGCAGTGCTTCGAACGCACGCTGATCACCGGATTGGGCGAGACGAACCAGCGCGAGATCAGGATCGAGAGTTTCCATTGCGAGGCCAGCATACGCGAATCGCTGGCCGGCCGTCTTCGCGGCCGGACGCGCCGGCGCGTCGAGTGCAATCGCCGACAGCGTCGCCAGGTTCAGCACCGAGTGCGTTCCGCAGCTGGACATCCGTTCTACCAATCTCGTCTCGTTCGATGCGCAAGCGGCGCATCAGCGCTGGTTATCCGGGTTACCCGCGTAAGGACTTGGCGCCAGGCGAGCAGTTCAATCAATTTGCGCAACGGCGTACAAAAGAAACGTAAAACTGCGCCCCATCGCTTCCAGTCAGACCGTGCAGTGATGCGTCGTTCGATGCCTCATTTCTAGATTTTCAAAACCTCTAGATTTTTAAAACATAGCAAAGGAGACTACATGACATCGTTCTCGAAACTCATCGCCGCCGGCGTTCTAGCGATCGCATCATCGGTTGCGGCCGCAGCCGATATCGTCGACACCGCAATTGCGGCGGGTAATTTCAAAACGCTGGTGAAGGCGGTACAGGAAGCCGGTTTGGTCGACACGCTCAAGGGCCAAGGGCCATTCACCGTGTTCGCACCGACCGACGCGGCGTTTGCCAAGCTGCCCGCGGGAACGCTCGACGGATTGCTCAAGGACAAGGAGAAGCTCGCGCAACTTCTCACCTACCACGTCGTCCCCGGCAAAGTGACCGCGGCGGACATCAAACCGGGCGACGTCAAGACAGTAGAGGGTCAGTCATTGAAGCTGCGCACGAAGGGCAGCGCAGTGATGGTGAACAACGCCAAAGTAACCAATGCCGACATCATGGCATCGAACGGCGTGATTCATGTGATCGACACCGTGATGATTCCGAACTAGGGCCACCTAACAGCTCAAGGCCAACTAGGGCGTGTTAACACTAGCGCTTATTTGCATGGCATACTGCGGAAATGGAAA
>JBDTMS010000095.1:0-9689 GCA_039934195.1 Betaproteobacteria bacterium | reverse complement strand
GCCTTGCAGCGCGTGATACTCGGAACCCTCAATATCCATCAAGATGATCGCGAACCTCTCACCCGCCAAATACTCATCTAGGCTATGGGCCTGCAGCGGGATGATTGCTGGCGCGTCATAAAAATACTTGAACGCTCGCGTCCTCGGCAGTAATTTGGATCCGCCGGAGTTGCAAGTGTTCAGGACGAACCTTATTGCCTCGGTGGTTCTTCCTGCAGCGATGTTGATCGCCGTGACGTTTGCGCAGTTGTTCAGCAACAAGTTTATTTTCAGCAGATCGAAGGTTGCTGGATTAGCTTCGATGGCGACCAGACGATGGCAATGCTTGGATATCGGAATAGCGAGTGCGCCGATATGGGCGCCGACGACCAGGACATCATCAGCAGGGTGGACGAGGCGCAGAATTCGCTCGAGTTCATCTTGCGCGTAGGAAGAGTGCTGGATGAGCGTTCGACCAACGCCCGTATCTGCAATATCGACTGCAAATAATCCGTTGGCGGACGAGGTAATGACCGCGCTGATATTTCGTCCCAACGTTGCTTTTCTCAGGTGGCTGAGCAGAAGCTTCAATACAAGCTTCATCGCCAGCAATACGTTGGAAATTGGACGCATCAAGAACATCTGAAAATAGCGAATGATGCTGAACCAACCACGTCGCCGGTTTGCCTGAAGTGACCCGGGGCAATTGTGCGCATGTGCGTCAATCGGTGAGGCTCGACCGAAGCTAGTTCAGCGAGTAGCCAGTAGTCAATCGCGAGCAGCATGGCCTGTTCGTAGTGTTGCCTGGCAATACACTACAGCCGCAAATCCTACGCGTACTTTAAGCAACGTACTACCTGAACGGCGTGCTGGATCGCAAATTTCGCGGTGTGCATTTGCATCCTGTACGCACGCCGAATCTAGTAGCGCGCGCTTAACTTCGCACGCGTATACTTTCTTGAGCAGATCTAACACCGTCACCTGGTCGTTACTTACCGACCGGCACGATATAAGTGACGCCGATCTTGATCTCCGCACAAACGCTGGCACAGCTGCCATCTGTGGGTTGTCCAAGCTAGAGGGAAGGGTCGCTACAGTATCAGAAGCCGCGCCCGTTGCATGGGTACGCGTCAGCCTGCCGGTGGTCGTGCTTGCGCCGCATGCGTGATTACCAGTCACCCAAGCGAGCCCAAACATGACAGGGAAAATACTGATAACCGGCGGAGCCGGATTTTTGGGCCGCCACTTGGCGCGCCACTATGCGGACCTAGGGTGGCGGGTGACGGTCCTTGACGACCTGAGCTGTAGCAACAGCGCCTTCGATTTTCTAGAACTGCAGCATCCGCAAATCGACTGTATCGAAGCGTCTATTTTCGATGAGCCCACCCTGCGCGGTCTGGTTAGCGAGCATGAGGTGATCGTGCATCTCGCCAGCGTAGTAGGCGTTGGGAAAACGATCGATTGTCCGGTGGAAACCGCTCGCAACCTTGTGGGAACGCTGCATCTGGTGAATGCGCTCACCAGCAAGCACACGGTGTTGTTCGGGTCTTCCGCCGATGTCTATGGTATGCATTCGACTCGGTACGAGCACCCGATGCGCGAAGACGATGACGTCGTTTTCGAGCACGCGATGGTTAATCGATGGGTTTATCCCAAGGTGAAGTCGCTCGAAGAAAATCTCATCGCCTCGGCGCCCTCGCGCAGTGCCATCGTCCGGATTTTCAACTCGTTTGGCCCTTGGATGGATTATCCAAACGCAAAGCGGGTGATACCGCAATTTATGCGCGCGATCGAGCGCGCTGAACCGATCGTGCTCAATGGCGACGGTTTACAGTGTCGATGTTTCTGTTGGTTTGAGGATACGGTATACGGACTGGCCAGCGCGATCCAACATGCACGGACACGTCCGCTGCAGTGGACGGGCATCTTCAATATTGGGAGCGATCAGCCAATCTCGATGGTCACGCTCGCGACGCTCGTCAATCGGCTTGCAGTGGAATTGGGACTGCGCGGTGCACCGGTGGCGATTTTGCATACCGAGCAGTCGATGTACTCGCAACCATTTCACGACGGTTGGGATCGCATTCCGGACCTGTCGCGGGCATTTCAGATTCTCGGTTTCAGTTGTCGCGTATCGCTTGAAGATGGCTTGCGGCGCATCTTGATCGAATTGCGGGACAGACCCGGCCCGTCCCGCATCAACTAGATAGATCGACGCGTCAGGAAATGCCTTGCCCGCGTAACAAAATCAGTATCGTACGGAGCAGGATGTAGGCGTCTGTTCGAGCGGAAACTGCCTCGACGTAGCGAAGGTCCAACCGAACCTTTTGCGAAATCTCGTCGAGCGTCGTGAAGTGTAGATACTCGCTCGACACTTGACACAGCCCCGTCACACCTGGACGCACGACTAGTCGACGGCGGTAGTTGGGAATCCGCGCCTGAAGATACTCCGTAGCCTCGCGCGTTTCAGGCCTAGGACCAACCAGGCTCATGCTTCCGTTTAGTACGTTGAGAAACTGGGGAATCTCATCCAGCCGCCAGCGTCGCAGCCAACGCCCGATTGTAGTTATCCGCGGATCTCCGCAATACGTCCATGAAACGAGCGTCGCACCGGCCGGAGCACCGACATCGGGATGCATAGTCCGGATCTTGAGCATGCCAAACGGGTGCGCGTCGCGCCCAATACGTTCCTGGATGAAAAATATTGGGCGACCAGACGCTATCCAAACCAATCCTGCAACTGCAACCAGCAGCGGTAGCCATAAGCATGCAGAGGCGAGCACTAGGACAACGTCCGCTGCTCGTTTGCCGGCGCTCGCCCACCATCCGCTGGGAGTCCCTACGATGGTTCGGCCGATCACGTTACTAAACTACCCAACGTCGTAAAGCTAAATTCAGACAGCAGACGGCGAAGCCTGTTCTCGGTGAGCGACAGGCCGAGGTAGTGCGTAGTGCAGGCCTTCCAATTGAAGGCGACAAACGGATGGGCCGGGTCCAACTCCCAGGGATGGATGTAGAACACCGCCCACTGACCTTTTGCCTCGAGGTGGAGCAAATTGGCGGCGGTCAACCAATACGGATAAAGCCGAAAGTATGCCCCGCCTACTGCAGGAATTTTGTAACCCGCGATGGAGCGAGTGGACATCGGCACTTCCCAAAGACTTCTGTTCACGCCGATGCGCTGCGGGCCGTCCGGCCATTCGGGAATGCCATAGCGCCAGTTGTGCACCGGAAAAATACTGCTGTCTACGGTGATTCCAAGATCGGCCAGGATGTCCAACGCCCAGAGCGAGCGTGCTGTAATCGAGAAACACGGCGCTCGGTACGCGGTGATGGGATGCCCCGTCAAGTCCGCAATCATATCGAGGGCTCGGGTCGTTTCAACGCGAAACCGATCTGGCGTCAGGTCGTACACTAAGCGATCGTGGGCAAGCCCGTGACAGCCAATCTCATGCCCGGCGGCAGCAAGCCGCCTCAGCAGACCAGGATTTGCCGCTGCAACTTCGGCAACCCAAAAAAAAGTAGCGCGAATACCGCGGGCATCTAGAAGGCCGAGAAGACAATCCATTCCCACGTCAAGGCGCGCTTGTTCTTGAAACACGGTATTTTTGTAGAAACGAAGCGGGTGATACCACTCCTCTACGTCCACGGTGAACGCATGCTGCGGCCTGCAAACAGCTTCGGGCATCATTTCAGCACCTCGCGCTCTATCGCCATGTTGTGCGTTTCACAGGTAAAGTCCCGGGTCGCAGCGCTGCGTGTACTGTGTAGCGCAAGGGCTTGGCAATTGCAAGAGCACGGTTGCCACATCGCTGCGGTGAACCGGTCGGCGTTGGGCTTATCATAAATTTTATCGTCTTGGCCGGGGTCGAGAGTTCACTTCTGCGGCGCCCGTGACAAGCTAGCCAGCATGGCCAAATCTCAGGTCCGACGTGCTTCGCTTTGTACAACGTGGGCGGCTGCCCGCTACCGATTATGTTGTTTGTTGTCGGCTGCCGGGAAGCCCGGGTGGTGCCTGTATGAGTGAGCTGCGCGTGGCGGTAGTTCATGACTGGCTGGTGCGTAACGACGGCAGCGTTAAAGTATTGGCGGAAATTCTTCGCTGCTTCCCGCAAGCAGATCTGTTCACGCTCGTTGATTTCCTGGATCGCCAAACCCGTTTGCTGATCGGTGGGCGTCAGACCATCACGTCATTTCTGCAAGGCATGCCGGGCATCCAGCGCTCCCTTTGGTATTACGTCCCGTTAATGCCGCTAGCCATAGAACAGCTCGACGTGCGCGCATACGACTTGGTGATTTCCAGCAGCTCTAACGTCGCGAAGGGAATCCTGGTGGGGCCCGATCAGGTCCACGTTTCTTACGTGCATTCGCCTATGCGGTTTGTATGGGATCTTCAGCACTACTACCTTGGGCGGTTCGGTTGGAATTACGGCATCAAGCGATGGGCAGCCTCAGCAGCCTTTCACTATCTTCGTCAATGGGACGCCGCAACTACCAATGGCGTGGATCGCCTGCTTGCACCTTCTGCGTTCGTCGCACGAAGAATTCTAAAGACCTATCGTCGTGCCGCGAGCGTCGTATACCCTCCGGTCGATGTCGACAGATTTTCCTTGCAAGAGAAGAAGGACGAAGTGTACTTTACGACCGCTTATTTCAATCCGTTTAAAAACGTCGACCTGGTTGTACGAGTGTTTGCACGTCTTCCGCATCTTCAGCTTGTTGTGGGTGGGGATGGCCCGGACCGGGACCGGATCGCTGCATCGGGCGGGGCCAACATCACCTTCCTCGGCCAGCTATCCGATGCCGACGTATGCATGTGGATGCGCCGCGCTAAAGCCTTCGTGTACGCTGCGCCGGAAGACTTCGGAATCGTTCTCGCAGAAGCGCAATCGTCCGGCACTCCCGTTATCGCCCTCGGCGTAGGCGGAGCGCGCGAGATCGTCGCCGACATATCTGCTGCGCATCCGACAGGAATACTTTATCCGGAGGCCACGCAGGCGGCTTTGCTCGAGGCAGTCCAGCGATTCGAGCGTGATTCCTCATCCTTCTCGCCACACGCTTGTCGCACCAACGCAATGCGGTTTAACGCGACCACGTTTCGCAGACGCTTTTGCGATGAAGTATCGATCGCTATGAAATATCAAAGGTCGTGATCACCCAGCGTTGAACGTCGCTACGATACTAAGGAACTTAGGCGCTCGCCCGGCTCTAGCACGCGTCGCGCGGCAGAGATACCGGACTTAAGTGCCATCTCGATATCCGCGTACATCCACGCGCCATATCGACCGGCTGTAATCACGCCAGCTTTCTCTAAGAACTCCCGGATTTCACGTAGCGGCTTTCGAAAACCGCGCAAAAAGAGAACATAAGCGAATGGAATGGTCAGGACACTGAAGTGATCGATCTCGTTGGAAGTTATCACGGCGGCACTTCTCAAGAAGCGCACAACCGCCTCCTGCGATGGTGGGTCAACGCTGCTCGACTCGAGCAGAATCGAAGCAGCACCGGGAGCGCAGAGATCTGGCGAGATGTGCTCGAGTCTCGTCATCCGGTAGAACGGAAGTTCTGGATCCGGGAAGTACGTCCAGATGTTTCGCAACCCCGGCCCATTGTGCCGGGTTCCAATTCTGATGACATGAATGCTCACCGCGCGCAACTCGTCAGCTAGTCGCCGGATCGAAGACGGCGCGTCCACGATGCCTCTGACGAGTTGGGGCAGCGGTTGTGTGCTGATTACCTTGCAATAGCGGAATCGATCACCGGTTGCTGTCATCGCTTCTCTACGGGAGCTGTCGATCGCTACTACTCGCTGATTAGTCCGGATTTGCGTCCGGCGCGGCTCTGCCAGTGAATCTACTATCGCGGCAATCGCCCGCTTACCGGCAGGATAGTAGAGCAGCTCATTGGATACCGGATGCGGGCGCTCGGCGCCCGATAGGACAGCTTGGCTATTGTCTCTTGGGATGGTCCACCGCAGAGGCCCCGCTTCGAGTGCCGACAAATCGGTTCCGTAGAGTTTCTCGTTATAGGGTTTGAAAAAGTGGCTGTAGAAGCCTGTGCCGAACTGGCCTAAGAGCCATTGCTTGAATGTTCGCCCCCGATTGCGATCGGCGAGAGACACGGCGCGCATCCCTTCTAAGCAATCGTTTCGAATGTCGACAGGTAAATGGCAAGCGTTGAATTGATACGGGTACGCAATGATGTTGCCGTTTTGCCAGATAACGTTGGTCCGGCGGAATTCGTGCATCGGCACGCCCAACAGCTGCTTTGTTGCCGCTAGCAGCGCCTTATCGCGGAAGAACAACACGTGCGGAACAGTATCGAAAACATATTCGCCGAAACGATACGCGCGCAATAGCCCGCCGATGTCCGGTTCTGCTTCAAGCAGTAGCGAACTATGACTTGGGGGTAATGAAGCCAGGCAGGCTATTCCTGCGACCCCGCCACCGATTATCAGCGTATCCACATCTTCCATGTCGACCCTTTAACGGCTGCTGCTAGCTGCCTACACGCGTGTATTGTAAGTTTGCCACTAGATGGCAGCGGCGCAAGGCTATCGCGTCCTTCGTCGATTGCTTGCTGCACCGGTTCACTGGAATGGTCTTCGGCCTCCCTATTGAGCCGATCGCGATGGCTGTCCGCATTGCTGTATTACAGCTTGATTCCGCGGCGCGCCATGTGCCCGCTGTTGATTCGCCGCCTGATGGAAGGTTCTACAATCGCCGTGCGTGCATTGTCCGATGGATTACATGAGACTGGTCAGTGCTGAATCCTGCTTCATCGCTGCGTAGGACGGCGTATGTGGAATCGAGGCCACGTCACATCAAAGCGCGAGCTAACTTATGGCCATTGTCGTAGGCGTCGATTGCCGCCTTATAGCAGAGTCCGGGATCGGGACGTCTCTGCGCGGATTCCTGCAGCCGCTGATAACGTCGAGACCTGAATGGAAGTTTGTCCTGCTCGGCGATCCGTTGATGCTGCGGGAACTGCACTGGTGTCATCGGCCCAATGTTGCTATTGAGCTGTTTAACGCATCGGTCTATCCGGTGATTGATCACTGGCGATGGTGGCGACTGCGCAAATTCAAGCTCGACTTGCTGTGGGTGCCGCACTTCACCATCCCACTGCTATCCCTAGTTTGGCGGGGCCGGCTGCTGGTCACGGTGCACGACATCACCTTGGTGGCCATCCCGGAGGTGTCCGGAGCAGCGAAATATCTGTACGCCTACATATTCTATAAACTAATCCGCTTCCGAGCGGATGCCGTATTCTTCGTTTCGCGATTCTCTCAACGTGAGTTCAGTGCCCGCATTGGAGTGCCACGCGGTTTGAATCGCGTCATTTACAACGGCGTCGCGCAGGAATGGTTTGAAGCGGGCCGTAACGTGACTACTGTCCGGAAGAGCGGTGAGCAATTCATCGTGTATGTCGGCAACGTAAAGCCGCATAAGAATCTCAGGCGGCTTATCAGCGCGTTCGGTTCACTTATCAACCGCATTCCTCACAAGCTGGTGATCATCGGACGGAATCGCGGCTTTCGCATAGGCGAAGAGGGGATTGAAGACTTCGCAAAGCCGCTTGGCGATCGTATCCGTTTCGCTGGAGCTGTCGACGGAGCAGTACTGAGAAGCAGCGTTGCGCAGGCCAGCTTTCTTGTTCTTCCATCCCTGTATGAGGGATTCGGCCTTCCAGCGCTAGAGGCTATGGCAGCCGGGTGCCCTGTTGTAGCTGCGCGCATTCCTTCGCTGATGGAAATATGTGGGGATGCCGCCGCTTATTTCGATCCTTTAGACGAGGACGAGATTGCGGAGAGCATGCTTCGCATGCTGGAGGACGAGCAGTTGCGACAGCATCACATCGTGAAGGGCCTCGACCGGGCGCTGCAGTTCGATTGGGACGCCAGCGCCAAGACACTGAGTCTTCTTATGGTTGAACTACTACACGATGGCGCAGCCTGACCGGCACGCAGCCACACCTGTACGGGTCTACTGCACTAACTTTTCAGCAAACGCATTCCCATGCGGATTTTTTCGCTCAAGCTCTTGGGTGCCGTGCAACCAGCCAGACATAACATGTGACAACTGACCGACTGGCGCCGCTGGACTTGAGCGCGGTCGCTGTGCCAGATGTCCTTTGCACTGAGGTTTCTGATGTTGCCTATCGGCGGATATTCTAAGCATAGCTTCACATCTCCATTTGATGTCACATGGAGATTGCGCAAACCGATTTTGCACCGAGGCAAAGATTCTGGAGCAAGCTCACTGCGAAAGTGAGTGGGAAACAGAGCGAGTTGCAACTCCGGATTGAGAATCGGAGCGCCGCGGCGCTTTAGAGAAAGTAACTCGTCAACCACGCCCTTTAACTCCGAGTGTTGATCGTCATTGAGCCACAGCTCGGTCCTGCCCTCCTGGGTTTCGGGAGTAATCGGTTGAAAGCTTATGCTGTTCGCGCCGATCTTCTCGGTGAAGGCGACCATCTCAGGCAGCAATCTGTAGTTCAGCGCGTGTACGACACACCGAATGATGATGGGAAAATAGCAGTGCAACTTGCGTTGCTCTTGTTGGATTTGCTCGATACCGGTAGTAATTCGGTCGAACAGCCCCGGCAATCCGCGTAAGTAGTCGTGCAGGGTAGCGCCAGGGGCATCCACCGACACTGCAACATTGAAAGGCCGAGCGGCGGTGAGTCGGCCGCTCGTTTTCGCAGTGAAGCAAGATCCGCTGGTGGTTACGCCGCTATGGATGCCGTTGTCTCGACAAAATTCCAGGATGTTCAGGAAGCCGTGCTTCAAGAAGGGCTCGCCTCCGGAGAAGCTGATGAAGTACTGGCCCAAGAAACTTTTGATGCTCAACAACGCATGCTTCCACTCGTCGATGGACATCTCGGGCTGGTACGCTGGTAGACGCCAGTAATTGCACTGCCGGCACTTCACGTTGCAGCGCTCGTTGAACAGGCCGTACACCATAACGGGCCGCGTCAGATCCGGTCCGCCGCGAAGGTAGAGTGCTTCGCTGAACGAATTGCGGGCGTGTTTGGCGCCGAGATTTGCTAGGGTAGATACACGCATGTTCAGTCCCTCCAATGCTGCAGGAATCAGCCGAACGCCCACGCTGGCCTGCACGATACCTTGCGCTAAATCATACGCCGCCGAGCGCCGATATACATTCCCAACCGTGTGTCTATCCGATGCAGCGCTGTTGGCCACGAGTCAAGACCAGCGTTGCAACCAGTAGCTTGCCCGCTGTGGTCCGTCGCATCGCGTGTATGACCGGGTATTGGCGTGGAGCCGCGCGGCGACGATTGCACGGATAGATTGGATGGCGCCCAGCCATGGGTTCGAGCAAGTCTAAACATGCGTGCCCCAGCAGACCGATTCAAACCTGCTGCCCCGGCACCCCGCGCGAGGGAAGACCTTCGGTACGCAGCGGGAGGAAAGACGGCTGGTCGACGCGGACGCTTATTCGCTGGATTGGCGAGGTCCCGTTGGAGCGCGGGATTCGAACCCTTGATACGTTTTAACCGTACACGCTTTGGCTTCGGCCGCTGCGCTCGACGTGCTCGCGACCGCGCACGCATTGGCCTTCGCCGGAATTGGCGCCTGAAGGCGCCGATCGTCCACGTTGGCCGGCCGAGCATTTCGATGTTGCGCGATTGAACTGGCGGAGAGAGAGGGATTCGAACCCTCGATACGGTTTTAGCCGTATACACGC
>JBDTMS010000094.1:0-9702 GCA_039934195.1 Betaproteobacteria bacterium | reverse complement strand
GTTGCTCCAGAGGGAACGAACAAACAAACAGCGGTTGTGAGGTGGTGTGAAATGGCTTGACGCAAGCCGGAGTGCGGACACCCCCTCCGCCATCGGAAATGTGATCCCGCCACCGGAAAGATAGGTTCGCACCGGGAAAATAAGTCCGTACCGGAAAATATCAGTCCGCGCCGGGCCGAATTGGAATGATCTAGTCCGCCCGTCTCACTATTGCAACGCGTGCGGTAACTATTACACGGTGCGCGCCACGCACATCCGCTCATCGAACCGCCCGGTTCGATCTCACCTTTCGATCTCGCCCTTCCACCGTACTTTGGCCATCATACTTGGCGATCGTACTTTGGCGAGGGGACTTTGGGTGCGCGATCCGATAATCTTGGACTCGCTATCGCGCGCCCGAAGCGAGAAAACCGCCGTCGACCGGAATGACAATCCCTGTCACGTACGCCGCGCCCTCCGATGCCAGATAGGCGACGGCGGCGGCGATCTCTTCAGGTGTGCCGTAGCGATTCATCGGTATCGCGTCTGTGTAGCTCCTCCGGAATTCCGGCGAATGCAATACCTTGGTCATCGGCGTATCGACGGGTCCCGGCGCAATCGCGTTTGCGGTGATGCCGTGCTCGGCGAGCTCGACGGCCATCTGACGCGTCAATCCGATCACCGCTGCTTTCGATGTCCCGTAGCCGGTGCGCCCGGTGCCGACTGCGCGCATACCGGCAACCGATGAGATATTGATGATGCGCCCCCAGCGCTCGCGCATCATCAACCGTGCGCCGTGCTGCGCGCACAACAGCACGCCGGTCAGGTTGATATCGAGATGCAGCTTCCAGCTGTCGAGCGGAAAATCGACGAACGCAAACGTCTTCGCCACACCAGCGTTGTTGACGACGATGTCGCAGCGGCCCCATTGCCGCTCGATGGATGCAAACCCTGCAGCCACCGACGCCGCGTCACCGACGTCCAGATGTAGCGGCGCGGCCGCGAATCCGGCACTCGTCAACGCCTCGGCTGTTAAGCGCGCTTGCGCATCATCGATGTCACCGACAAGCACGTGCATGCCCTCGCGCGCAAGCTTGTCTGCGATAGCAGCTCCGATGCCTTTCGCCGCGCCGGTGATGAGCGCAATGCGCTTCGGCGGATTCTGAGATGACATGGTCACAGCTTCGTCGAGACCGTACTTGCGGACGTTATGCGAGCGGCCCGGAATATTTCTCGAGCAGTGCCCACGCTTGCGGACCGTACGTCGTTTTCCACTCCTTGTAGTAACCGGCACTCGACAACACGGCGCGGAATTTCTCAGGGTCGGTGCGATTGAACACCATGCCGAGCTTCTTCAGCTTGTCTTGCGCATTGGCATTGAGCCCTACGAGATCCTCACGCTCCTTCAGTGCCGCTGCATTGATGTTGCGCGCGACGATCTCCTGCAGCGGCGCCGGCAGCTTGGCCCATGCACGACCGTTGATCAAAAAGAAATAGCCATCCCACATGTGATTGGTGATGGAAACGTATTTCTGCACTTCGTAGAGCTTGGCGATGTCGATCAGCTGCAGCGCGTTTTCCTGGCCGTCGACGATCTTGGTCTGCAGAGCGGAATAGACTTCGTTGAAGTTGATCGACGTTGGCGACGCGCCGATCGACTTGAACAGCGAGGTCCACTGCGGGCTCACCGGCACGCGGATCTTGAAGCCCTTCAAATCTTCGGGCACATTGATCGGATGTGTGCTGCTGGTGATCGGGCGAAAGCCGTTGTCCCACATCTTATCGAGCGCGTGCAGCCCAAGCTTTTCGATTACCCCGCGCAGATGTTTGCCCATGTCCCCGTCGATCGCGTCCCACACATGCTTGTAGTCGGGAAATGCATAACCGACGCCGTATAACGAGGTCGGTTTCGACAAAGTCGACAGAATATTGCCCGAGAGCGTGAACATCTCCAGCGCGCCGGAGCGCAACTGCGACAGCATGTCGGTGTCGCCGCCGAGCTGATTGTTGGAGAACACGCGAATCTCGACTTTGCCGCCGGTTTCTTCCAGCGTTTTCGCAGCGGCTTCCTGCATGCGCACGGTGAGCGGGTGCGTCGCCGGCACGTTGTTGGCGTACTTGTATACGAATTCCGCCGCGCTCGCGCGCTGTGGCAAGCCGCTTACAGCCCCGAGTGAAAGTGCTGCCGCACCGCGCACGAACGCGCGTCTGTCAATCGTCGACATCGTGGCCTCCTCGCCTTTAATTTATATTGTGCAAATGTGCGGCAGCATGTCACGCCCGACGCTTGAGCTCTCGCTTACTGCCGCAGAAATCCGATCGAAATCCAGGGCACCGCGGCGACTATCAGTAAGCCGACGACCAGCGCCAGCAGATAACCGATGATCGGTCGAATCCCTTCATCGGGGCGCACGCGGCCGACGGCGCACGCTGCATAGTAGCCGACGCCGAAGGGCGGTGCGAACAAGCCGATACCCATCGCGAGAATGACGACCATCGCGTAGTGAATTTCGTGGACGCCGACCTGCCGCGCGATCGGAAACAGCAGCGGCCCGAACAGCACGATCGCCGGTATTCCTTCGAGCACGCTGCCCAGAACGATGAACACCAAAATCGACACGGCGAGAAAGCCCAGCGCGCCGCCGGGCAGATTCGCCATCACCCGCGTGAGCTCCTGCGAGAAACCGGATTGCGTCAGCGACCACGCCATCGCGGTCGCCGCGCCGATGATCAGCAGAATTGCGCCGGACAATGCCGCTGTCTCGATCAGCATGGGCGCCAACCGGCGCCAATCGAACTGTCGGTAGATGATCAATCCCGCGAGCACCGCGTAGACGATGCCGATGGTCGAGACTTCTGTCGCAGTCGCGACGCCTCGCACGACCGCGGCGCGGATAACGAACGGCAACGCGACCGCCGGCAGCGCGACGACGAAGCTGCGGAGGATCTCGCGCCTGCTCGCCCGGCGCACACGGGAAAGATCCTCGTCGCGGTAGCGATACCACACGACACAACAAAGCGCGAGTGCGAGCACCACCGCCGGCAACAGGCCGCCGGTAAACAATGCCGCAATCGAGATGCCGGTAACCGAACCGATCGTAATCAGCACCAGGCTCGGCGGAATGGTTTCGGTCTGCGCGCCGGTTGCAGCCAGCAGTGCGACGAGGTCGCCGCGTTTCGCCCCGCGCGCCTGCATCTCGGGAAACAATACCGGTGCGACCGCCGCCATGTCGGCTGCCTTCGAGCCGGAAATGCCCGACACCAGATACATCGAGCCGACCAGCACGTACGACAATCCGCCGCGCACGTGGCCGAGCAGATTGCCGAGAAACGCGACCATTGCGCGCGCCATGCCGGTCATCTCGATCAGCAAGCCGAGAAAGACGAACAACGGCACCGATAGCAGAATCAGGTGCGACATGCCTTCGTCCATGCGCCCGACAACGACCGGCATCGGCACGTCGGTGGTGATCGCGAGATAGCCGAACGTCGCGAGCCCGAAGGAGAATGCGATCGGTACGCCGGCAAATACGTTCAACGAGACGATGCCGACGAAGAAGATCAGCAAATTGATGTTGCCGAGATTTTTCAGCAGCGGCGCGAGACCGATCATCGCGCCGATCAGAGCAGCGACGAGTACGATGGCGACGATCGCGAGCCGCAATCCGCCGACGCGAAGTAAGCGCAGCAAAGCCGTGACGATCATCAGTGCGCTACCGACTGGCAGAGCTGCCGCACGCCAAGCGTTGGAAATGTCGAGTGCCGGGGTCGAGATTACTGCTTCGTCGTGCGCAAAATCGTAAGCCGGCGCGATGATCAACAACAGAAATGCAAGTGACGCGACCAGCGCGAATACATCGAGAAACGCACGCACGTTTGGTTTCACCATGCCGACGATCGCGGTCATCCGCATGTGCTCGTCGCGCCGCAAGGCAACCACTGCACCGAGCATCGCGAGCCAGAGAAACAAGATCGATGCGAGCTCGTCGGACCACAAAATCGGCTGCTGAAACACATAGCGTGAGACGACACCCGCGAACAGAATGACGATCTCCGCCACGACGAGTATCGCGACCGTGCACTCGCTGAGCTTGCCGACCGCGCTGTCGATTGCCGCGGCTGCCCGTTGCACCGGGCTTGCGCCCGCCGCCGCGCCTGCTTGCTTCACCGATCTCCCGCCCCGTGTATGCGCTACCTAAACGTCGGACCTGTCCTGCGAGCCGGCGCCGGTGCACTGATTGTTCGTGCTGCCGGATAGTATCGCAGCAATGCGCGTGCAGCCCTCAGCTACCACGTGCCAAGCCGAAATAATCGACCGTGCCCATCTGTCCGCCTTTCAGCGCAATCTGCAAACCGTCGAAGCGCGGATCGGCCGAATAGGCGCGGCACAAAGGCGCGCCCGGCGTGAGCTCCGCCAGCATTTCCAGCCCATACAACCCGAGCTCTTGCGTCGCGTAGCTCGACGTGTCGCCGCCCGCAATGACCACGCGTCGCAGGTCGGTGCACATGAGCAGCTCGCGCGCCAATCGGCCCATCGCCGTGCCGAGCACTCTGGCGCTGTTCTCCGATGCGCCGGCCATGCGGCTGCGTGTCGCGCCGATACTCGGATCATCTGGGCCGGTCGCCGAATAAATAAGCACGCTATCACCGCGCGAGAGCCCGGCGAGCGCCTGTTCGAATAAATCGCGCCGTGCCGCTTCTGCTTGCTGCGGCTGCACGAGCGCTTCGGTTGCGGCGCGAATCGTGACGAATCCATGCTGCGCTGCCCATGCGATTTGTTGCGCCGTCATCGGCGCAGCGCTGCCGGACAGCACCAGCAACTGCCGCACCGGTTCGACCGGCGGTAGCGACGCACGCGTCGCCGCGATCATGCCGCTTGCGCGCCAGTGCGCAGTGAGCGCGTAGCCGACGCCCGAGGAGCCGACCGCAAAGTGTTGCGTGCGCTGTGCCGCTTCCCAGATCAGACGGCCCGCCGCACGCAACCGATCGTCGTCGAGCACGTCGTACAACAGCGCGTCGGGCTGGTTGCGCATCACGTCCGCGTAGCGTGCGTCGATTTTCGTACCGTCGCCTGCCAGATCGAACAGGCTCATCAGCGCGATACGCGCAGCCGTCTATTCCGCCAAATGCACCCGCAGATCGGCTTCGTGCATCGGCGTTACCGGATGGCGCGACATGGTCGGATGGCGGTCGAGCCGATAAATCTCACTACCCGCGGCGGCGAAGTGATTGCCGAACACGGTATAGCGGCGCAACGGCGGCGCGCCGGCCAGAATCGAAACGGTGTCGCCGTCGGTCAGGCGGGTGCGGGCAAAATCGATGACGTGGCCGATGCTGCCGATGGTGGGCGACGAATCGAACGTCGAGCAGACTTTGTAGTGCAGCAGCGGCGCGCCGAGCGACCACAGCGCGCGTAGAACCGAGGCCAGCTCCAGGTCCATCTCCGTGGGCGACATTGCTCTGCTCGTGCCGGCAACGCCGACACAGCGGACATCTGCGAAGCGACTGCGCAGCAGTGCTGCGGACGGCGGCGACAAGAACAACACGGTGCGCAATCCGGACAGCGCGAGCGCTTCCATCGCATCGGTCGATCCGGTGAAGTCGTCGCCGTAGAAGGCGAGCAGTACTGTCTCGTGCATCAGTTGCGCGTGCCGAATTTCTCGATCGCGCCGCGTAGCTCCGGATGCGTCTGCGCGTATTGCGCAAGCGGCGTGCCGCTGGTCGCCGCTTGCCAGCCTTGCTGCATGCTGCGCACGCCCGCCGCAGTGCCGCCGGGGTGGGCAATGATGCCGCCACCGGCGAGATGAATGACGTCCATCGTATGGCTCGCGCCGTAGATGTCGACGGCAGATCCCGCCCACTGGGCGGACGAGATCGCCGGCATCACGCGATAACCGCCCAGCATCGGCGACAAGCAATCGCGGATCGATTGTGCGACCTCTGCATTGGTCTGGTAGAACTTGCTGTTGAAACCGCCGACGTGCAGATGATCGACGCCGGCGAGACGGCAGACTTTTTGATACGCGGTGAAGCCGATGCCGAGCAGCGGATCGCGCGCCATCGCGCCGAAGCTCGCGCGGTGACCGTGAATCGGCAGCTCGCAATGCCGGCGCAAATGCGCAACTGCCGCGATGCCCACGCAGTTGATGTTCACCATCACGCACGTGCCCCCGGCTTTGTGCACGAGATCGTGGCCGCGCAAGAGGTCATCGACGTCGCCGGTGATGTTGAAAGCGTACATCGTTTTTTTGCCGGTCTCGTCGGCGACGCGCTCGATCTCCTGCATGACCGCGTTGACGCGCCCGGCAAGCGGCGCGTAGGGCGGATCTGCGTTCAGCTCATCGTCCTTGATGAAGTCCAGGCCTGCGCTCGCCAAGTCGCGCACCAGCGGGCGCAACTGCTCGAGCGACAAGCCGACGCTCGGCTTGACGATGGTGCCGATCACCGGTCGATCGACGACCTGTGCAAGCTTGCGCGTGCCGTCGATGCCGAACGCGGGACCCGGATAGCGATCTGCGAACGCTTGCGGCAAATCCAGATCGAGCAGGCGCACACCGGATAATTCCTGCAGCTCATACAGATTTCCCGCGACCGTGGACAGCAGCGCGGGCAATGACGGCCCGAAGTTGTGCAGCGGAAACGAAATCGACACCAGGCCGCGCCGATACTGCGGCTTACCGGTGTGCGTCTTGGGTCCCTTCGAGCCGGGCAGGCTCGGCGAATCGGCTGCTGCGATCTCCTCGACGCTTTGGACGCGCGCACCGAAGCGCTGCTTGAGCGCCAGCGTTTCGCCCGGTACCGAGACGAACGTGCCGCTCGATTGCTCGCCTGCGATTACCGCCGCGGCGTATTCGAGCGGATGCGGCGTCTCGATCAGATAGGTCGCCAGTACACGATCTTCGCTCAAGGTTCTAGTCCTGTGCTCGCATGCTCGATTTGGTTCTGTGCTCGCATGTTCGGTTGAGCTTGCATCACATCGCGCTGCCGCCGTCGACGTTGTAGACGTGGCCCGTAACGAACGACGCTTCGTCCGATGCGAGAAATGCAATCAGCGCCGCAATTTCACGCGGCTGCGCGACGCGACCGAGCGGCGTCATCGCGATCACACGATCCAGCGTTCCAGGCGCGAGTGTGTGCAGTTGGCGCTCGACCAGCGCGGTCATCGTCAAGCTGGGGGCCACTGCATTCACGCGAACGCCGGACTTGGCAAACTCCCGCGCGAGCGCTTTCGTCAGTGCGATTACGGCGCCTTTGGAGGTCGAGTATGCAGCGGTGCCGAGCAAGCCGCCGCCGCGCTGGCCGGCGACCGAGCTCACGTTTACGATCGCGCCTTTTTCCTGTCGCAGCATGATCGGCATGACTGCGCGGCAGCAGATCCATACGCCGGTCGTGTTGACGCGCATCACGCGCTCGTATTCTTCCAGGCTCAGCTCGAGAAATGGCCGCGAGCTCTCGATACCGGCGTTGTTGACCAGCACGTCGATGCGGCCGTACGACGACGCAATGCGCTCGACCATCGCTGCCGCGCTGTCGGCACTGGTGACATCCAGCAGCATCGCGTCGGCCGTCAAGCCTTCCGCCTGCATTCGCTTGGCGGTATCTTCTGCTGCATCGAGTCGCAGGTCTGCGACGATTGCGCGAAAGCCGCGTCCCGCAAGCGCACGTGCGCTCGCTTCTCCGATGCCCCCGGCGCTGCCGGTCACGATAGCCGTCGGCATGTCCGATTTCATAGAAATCCTATTCATTTGCGGCAAGTGGTGTGGTTGATTCTACTTCCGAGCGGGCAGTGTCGCGCAAGCCTTGAGCTCGACCGCCGCGTTCGATGGTTTCGCCGGGTTCTAGGTTTCCCCGGGTCAGATGCTTCCCCACGGTTCGATGCTTCCGCGGGTTCGATGCTTCCGCGGGTCCGATGCTTCCCCGGTTCTATGCTTCATGGGACGCCGCCCGGTGGCCTGCCACGAAGCTGGGCTGAATTCGCTTACGGCCCGGTCAGCGGCTCCGCCAACCGTGTGCATCGCGGCAAAAACGGCCCATATGCGCGCCTGGTAGCATGAGCACGATGCCTGCGGACAATACCTTCACGATGCCCGCGGACAATACCTTACCGCGCTTCGCACACCGCTTGCTCGCGGCATCCCGCCGGCGGGGCGTGCTGATCGGGCACGCTGTTAGTTTGCCTAGCGCCCGTGCTTGCGTTGGCTCGTTTTTAGTTGCACGCCTGCCTTGAACTTCCTGCCTGTTTCCTCCACCTAAAGTTTTGCCGACTGCGTTCGTGATTACAGACGCCACCGCGACGCGCACAAGGTTTGATCTCGACTCAGAGCTTCAGGCGATAGCCGCCGAACTCCCCCCATTCGCTTCAACGACGGAGGTCCTTTCATGGCTTCTTTGCAAGACATCGCACGTCACGGCCAATCGATCTGGCTCGATTTCATCGATCGTAATCTGGTCACTAACGGGGGCTTGCAGCGACTCGTGGACAGCGGCGTCACCGGTGTGACGACTAATCCGACCATTTTTCATAAGGCCATTACCGCGGGCGACGATTACGACGAAGCGATTCGCGATCTGCTCGAGCAGAATCACGATATCGACCCAGAGGAATTATGCGAGGCGCTGATGGTCGGCGACGTGCAAATGGCCGCGGACGTGCTGCGCACGGTATATGACCAGACCCAGGGCCGCGACGGTTACGTCAGCCTGGAAGTGCCGCCGGATGTGGCGTTCAGTGTCGAGCGCACGCTCAGCGCCGCCAATCGTCTACGCGCAGCGGTCGCGCGCCCCAATGTAATGATTAAAGTGCCCGGCACCGCCGAGGGTGTCAAGGCGTTCGAGCGGCTGACCGCGGATGGTTTCAACGTCAACGTGACGCTGTTGTTCGGTGTGGGCAGGTACGAAGAAGTCGTGCGCGCGTGGGCGCGTGGGTTGTCGCGCAGCAAGAATCCCGAACGCATCGCTTCGGTGGCATCGTTTTTCGTGAGCCGCGTCGACAAAAAAGCCGATGCGCTGCTAGAAAAGATCGGTACGCCGGAAGCCGAACACCTGCGCGGGCGCGTCGCCATCGCGAACGCCAAATGGGCCTATCACCGGTTTCAGGCCCTGTTGAAAGAGCCGGAAATTGCGCAGCAGATCAAACGCGGCGCGCGCCCGCAGCGCCCGCTCTGGGCGAGCACCAGTACGAAGGATCCGAAGTATCGCGACGTGATGTACGTCGAAGCGCTGATCGGACCCGACACGGTCAATACGCTGCCGCCGGAAACGCTCGATGCCGTGCTGTATCACGCCGACGCCACGGACGCGCTCGAGAAAGATATCGACGTCGTGCAGCGCGATCTGGAATCGCTCAAGTCGCTCGGCGTGAAACTCGATGCCATTACGGCGGAGCTAGAAAGCGAAGGTGTCGTGTCATTTCGCGATTCCTGGAGCAAGCTGCTCGATACGCTCGAGCAGAAGCGCTTTCAAGTCGCCAAGGATTACGCGGGCCAATCACACGCGGCCGTTAACCGCTAGCCGTCTTCGCAGCACGAATGCAGGCGCGCCCCGCGCCTGCCTCCCTTCGGTATAATCCCGCTGCTTTTTGGAGTCGGCCCGGTACGTCGAGCTTCGCCGGGCGACAATCGGCTAGCGCATGTTTCTGGCGACACCGCGTTTCTGGCGACATCGTGTTTCTGACGACTCAGCGCGGTCGCAACCCCACGTGGTCGCAACCCCTGTGGTCGCAAC
>JBDTMS010000093.1:0-9745 GCA_039934195.1 Betaproteobacteria bacterium | reverse complement strand
ATGAGTTTGTTCTCGGTTTCGACTAGTGCTTCCACTTGATGCTGCAGCCCATGCTTGAGATTTGTTGGGCCGGACCCTTGCCGGTACGCGCTATTTCCAGCATAGCGTCGAACAACTCGCGGCGAGCATCGGGTACGGGAGATGTGCGGGACGCGTCGAGCCGCCCGCGATACTGCAGTTGGAGATTTCGGTTGAATCCGAAGAAATCCGGCGTACAAACTGCATCGTACGCGCGCGCCACACTCTGGCTCTCGTCCCACAAATACGGAAACGGAAATTGCAAGTCCTGTGCCACGCGTTTCATTTGTTCGAAGCTATCTTCGGGATACGTCGATGCGTCGTTGGCATTGATCGCGACGCTGCCGATGCCGTGATCGCGCAACTCGCTGCAGTCGCGCACGATGCGATCGAGCACGGCCTTCACGTACGGACAGTGATTGCAGATGAACATGACCAGCAGCCCATGAGTTCCTTCAACGTCCGCAAGGGCGTAGCGTTTACCATCGGTGCCGTTTAGTTCGAACGGCGATGCCTGGTTACCGAGTGCTTGCATCGAAGCAGTGGTCATTGAGCACCTTTACGTTAGAGCACCTTCACGTTATCGACACGGCCACCGACTTCAAGCGACCTTACCTTGGTTACCGCTTCGTGCCGATACGCGACGCTGCGACAAGCGTCACGATCTTCGCGAGCGCAGCATCCTCCAGCCGCGGGTTCGACGCGCCGCTGCGTTGCGTGGCAAAATTCTAGCATGCACAAACACTTGCGCCCAGCCCGGGCGGCCGGTCCAAAACTCCAAGCCGCGCTCTCGCGATTCTTCGTACCCGGCAACTTGTCACCGGGTGCGACGCATAACTTGCCGGATGCCGCTGCGCATCATGCCGCTCGAGTATTGCGTTTGACAGCAGGAAGCCAAGTGGTTCTCTTCAACGGCGAAGGACTCGAGTTTGCAGGGGAAATCACGCGAATCGGTAAGGATCATGTCAGCGTCAAGTTAGGGCCGCCGCGTGAAACGAGCGCGGAGTCGCCGCTCGCAGTCACCTTGGTCCAGGGCGTCAGCGCGCGCGAGCGCATGGACTACACGCTGCAGAAAGCCGTCGAGCTGGGCGTAGCGGAAATCTTTCCAGTCGAGACGCGCCGGTCGGTGGTGCGTCTCGCGCACGAGCGTGCGTCGCGCAGAGTCGAGCATTGGCAGGGCGTGGTGGTCGCTGCGTGCGAACAGTCCGGCCGCACCCGTGTGCCGAAGGTAAATCCGATTACCGGGCTGGCCGACTGGTTGGGCGCGCATCGCGCGGCGTCCGATAGTTTGCGGGTGATGCTATCGCCCGGAGCCGACGCGCGACTACGCGATCTCGCGCCGTCTGCCGATATCACCCTGCTTGCGGGGCCCGAAGGCGGCTTCGAGCCGGAGGAGCTCGAGATTGCGCAGTCTTGCAAATTCACCCCGGTCCGTCTCGGACCGCGCATTCTAAGAACGGAAACCGCCGCACTGGCCGCGCTGGCCGCCATGAACTGTTTGTGGGGAGACTACTAGCTAACGCGCTCGACGAATCGATCGTCGCTGGATGAATGTCGCCTCGTCGCTCGTAGAAGTCGACACGCGATAGCTTGCCGATGGCATTTTCGCGTTCTTTAGTTTGTCGGCCCTCCCTTATACTGCACTTTCATACTTCGATTTTCGACGCCTATACAACGGGGCCACTGCCATGGATATCAAGAACAGCACCTTCATCGTAACCGGCGGCGGGTCGGGACTCGGCGCCGCTACGGTTGAGATGATCGTCGCCAACGGCGGCAACGCAGTCATCGCAGATCTGAATCGTGCGAGCGGCGAAGCGCTCGCGTCGAAGCTCGGTTCGCAAGCGCGCTACATCGAGACCGACGTCAGCCGTGAAGATCACGCGAAAGCAGCGGTGGAGTTTGCGCTAACTACGTTCAAAAGCCTGCACGGGCTGGTCAATTGCGCCGGCATTGCGGTCGGGGAAAAAACCGTCGGCAAGGAAGGTCCGCACGCACTGTCCTCCTTCACGCGCGTCATCTCAGTAAACCTGATCGGCACCTTCAACATGATTCGGCTCGCCGCTGACGCGATGGGCAAGCAGCAGCCCAACGCTGCGGGCGAGCGCGGCGTCATCGTCAATACCGCATCGGTCGCAGCCTACGACGGGCAGATCGGCCAGGCGGCCTACTCGGCGTCGAAGGGCGGCATCGTCGGCATGACCTTGCCGATCGCGCGTGACCTATCCCGCAGCGGCATCCGAGTCGTTACGATCGCGCCGGGGATTTTCGAGACCGCGATGCTGAAAGGCATGGCGCCCGAACTCCAGGATTCGCTCGGCAAGCAAGTGCCGTTTCCACCGCGGCTCGGCCGCCCGCAGGAATACGCAGCGCTGGTCAAGCACATCGCCGAGAACGAAATGCTCAACGGCGAGACCATTCGGCTGGACGGCGCCATCCGCATGGGTCCCAAATAGGCACAGCTGCGCGCTCGATGGAAACGCCTCTGCCGGAGCAGTTCGTTCCGTGGTTTCGCGCCGCTGCGCCATACATTCACGCGTTTCGCGGGCGCACGTTCGTGGTGGCGTTCGGCGGCGAGGTTGTCGCGGATGGTAAGTTCGTCGCACTCACCCATGATTTGAATCTCCTTGCCAGCCTGGGCGTACGGCTGGTGCTGATCCACGGCTCGCGACCGCAGATCGAAGCGCAGATCAACCTGACCGATACGCCGACCCGCTTCGTACGCGGTCTGCGCGTCACCGACGATGCTGCCCTGCGGTGCGTGAAGCGCGCCAATGGTCAGCTGCGCTTCGAGATCGAAGCCTTGCTGTCCACCGGTCTGCCGAACTCGCCGATGGCCAATGCGACGATTCGTGTCGCCGGCGGCAATTACGTCATCGCGCGCCCGCGCGGCGTGCTGGACGGCGTCGATCTGCAGTACACCGGCGAGGTCCGCCGCATCCACGCCGAAGCCATTCGCCAGCGTCTCGATGACAGCGAAATGGTGCTGCTGTCGCCAATCGGTTATTCGCCGACCGGCGAGATTTTCAATCTGATCATGGAAGACCTGGCCGCTGAGACCGCGATCGCTCTGCATGCGGACAAATTGATCTTCCTGATCGACGCGGCCGGCGTTATCGATCGCCTCGGTCAGCTTGTGCGCGAGCTGACCGTCTCCGAAGCGGCGGCGCGCCTGGCCGATGGCGATGTGCAGGCGCGCGATGTACAGGCGCATCTGCCGGCCGCCATGCGCGCCTGCTCCGGTCTCGTCTCGCGCGTGCATCTGATCAGCCGGCATCTGGACGGCGGCCTGCTGCTGGAATTGTTCACCCACGCGGGTGTCGGCACGATGGTTACGCAAAACCCGCTCGAACAGTTGCGACCGGCGAGTATCGAGGACGTCGGCGCGATTCTCAGATTGATCAAACCGCAGGAAGCGGACGGCAGCTTGCTGATACGCTCGCGCGAGCTGTTGGAGATCGAGATCGACCGCTTCTGCGTGCTCGAGCACGACGGCCATGTGATGGGATGCGCGGCACTGTATCCGTTCCCAAACGAGCAGGCTGGGGAGCTCGCGTGCCTGGTGGTGAGCCCGGACGCGCGCAACGCCGGCGCGGGCGAGCTGCTGTTGCACGCCATCGAGAATAAGGCGCGCGAGCAGCAGATGATGCGACTGTTCGTGCTCACCACGCGTGCTACGCATTGGTTCATCGAGCATGAATTCGGCGACGCCTCGGTAGACGATCTGCCGGCTGAGAAAAAGGCGATGTACAACTATCAGCGCGGCTCCAAGGTCCTGGTCAAACTGCTTTAGAGATTCGCGGGGAAGAACAGCGCAAGCCGCGCCGCGCAGCCGCTGTCCGGGGGGCAGCCGGACAGCGCAACTAGGGCGTTGCACCGACAGGCACAGCGTGGATGGTACGGGTATGAGGTTTGACGAAAGCCCGGTGAGGTGTTGAAAGGAAAGGATCGACATGCCAGCAAGCGTCTGTCCGATGGATCGCGCCACGGCCTAGGATGGCAGGCGAGCGCGACACTGTAGCGTCCCCGCCCACTGCGAAGCGCATTCCCGGCGGATCCCTGCGTGCGCGCTTTGTCTTGATGAGCGTAGTCGTGCTTAGTATTACGCTGGTGGCGTTTACCTTCAACAGCTTGAATCTGCTCGACGATGCACTGATCGAACAGGCGCGCCTGCACGCTCGCTTGGCCGGACCTAGTTTGAATGCCGCGCTCGCGGGTCCGCTGGCTCGACGCGACTACAGCGCGTTGCACGATATCCTGCGCTCGATCCGCAGCGACGAAGGCCTGACGTACTTGGTCCTGCAAGATTCCAGCGGCGCCGTCGTCGCTGCCGCGAGCCGCGATGCCACGCGGCCGCTGCCGCCACTCGAAGACGAATTTAGCGCCGCGGACTATCGCTCCGACAACCGGTTCGACACGCATATCCCGGTGACTTTCGAAGGTACTGCCTACGGCGAGTTGCGTTTCGGCATGTCGACTTCGGGATTAGATCTCGCACGTGCGCAGCTGGTGCGCGGTACGCTGTTGATCGGTGCAGCGGCGCTGGGACTGCTGGTGCTGATACAGCTCGCACTCGGGACCTGGATCACGCGCAATCTGCGCCGTGTAAGCAGTGCCGGCGAGGCGATGGCTGCGGGCGATCTGTCCGCGCGGGTCGACGTCAAGTCACACGACGAAGTCGGTCAGCTCGGAACCGCGTTCAACACTATGGCCGATGCGGTCGCGGCGCGCATGAGCGAAGCGCGTGCATCCGAGGCCAAGTTTCACGCAATCGCCGATTACAGCTACGGGGTCGAGTTGTGGATCGATCCGCGCGGCAAGCTCCTGTGGATCAATTCGAGCGTGGAAATGTTGACCGGCTACACCGTGGAAGAATGCCACGCGATGCAGGACTTTCCGTTGCCGCTGGTGTCGCCGCACGACTGGAAAACGGTGCGCGAGGCAATTGCCGGCGCGCTGCACGGAACCACCAAACACGACTTCACCTACCGCGCGCGCCGCAGCGACGGCAGCGAATTCTGGGCGTCGGCGGACTGGCGACCGATTTATTCGCAGGACGGGACCTACATAGGCCTGCGCCTGTCGGTGCACGATGTTACGGCGCGTCATGACGCCGAGTGGAAGTTGTCCGACACCCTGCGTAAATTGGAAAAAGCCAACGCGATTCAAAAAGAATATTTGTTGCTCGCCAGCGATGAGCGCGCGCGGTTGAGCGCACTGCTCAACGCCATGCATGTCGGCATTCTGTTCGTCGATCGCAACAACCGCGTGATCTATTCCAATCCTGCCTTCGAGCAGACCTGGCTGCTGACGCGCACCAAGACGCGCTTCACCGGCATGGACGCGTCGTCATTGCTGGCGCCATCCACCGAAGCGCGCGCCGACGACGGGACCGGGATGGACGATCTGATGCGCATCGCCACCGAAGGTTTGCCCTCGCCGCCGCTGGAAATCGAGATGACCGACGGGCGCTTGATCACCCGCCTGGGCGTACCCGTGCGCGATTCGGCGATGGAGATGGTCGGCTATCTGTGGGTGTTCGAGGACATCACGCGCGAGCGGCAGACGGCCAATCAAATTCTGTTTTTGGCCGAGCGCGACGCGCTGACCGGCCTGTACAACCGCCACCGCTTCCAGGAAGAGCTGATGCGCATGGTGTCGAGCGGCGAGCGCAGCCGCAGGCGCGTCGCGTTACTATTTCTGGACATCGACGAATTCAAGCTGGTGAACGACACGTTCGGCCATCGTGCGGGCGATGCGTTGCTGATACGCGTCGCCGGCGAGGTGTCGGCGCAGGTCCGCCGCAACGAAGTGTTCGCCCGGCTCGGCGGCGATGAGTTCGCGATCCTCGCGCCAGATATTTCCTATCAAGAAGCGCAGGCGTTCGCCGAGCGCATCGTGCGCGCGATCGGCCGCATTTCGTTCTCGTTCGAAGGCAACAATGTGCGGGTCACCTGCAGTCTGGGCGTCGCCATTTATCCCGATCACGCCACCACCGAAGACGATCTGGTAGCGCATGCGGACACGGCGATGTATCAAGCGAAAGAAGCCGGTAAGAATACCTGGCGCGCCTATCGCGAAGACGCCCAGGCAACGCGCAATATGCTGGCGCAGCTCAACTGGAGCGAGCGCATCGAAGAGGCGCTCGAGAATGATCTGCTGCGTCTGCACTACCAGGGCATCTTCCATTGCGAGTCGGGCGAGATGAGCCACGTCGAAGCGCTGGTGCGCATGCTCGAGCGCGAAGACCATTCCCGCACCATTCTGCCCGGCAGCTTCATTCCGGTGGCGGAGAAAACCGGCAAGATCCTCGATATCGATCGCTGGGTGATCGGTGCCTGCGCCGACACGCTGCGGCGATTTCCCGGTGTGAGCTGCATCGCGCTCAACGTGTCGGGCCGCTCGCTTGACGAACCGACTTTACCGCGCTTCATTGCCGACACGCTGCGGCGTGGCGGCGTGGCGCCGTCGCGGCTGATCGTCGAGCTTACCGAAACCTCCGCGGTCACCGATCTGCACGATGCGCAGCGCTTCATCGAAGCGCTGCGCGAAGAAGGCGTGCGTGTCTGTCTGGATGACTTCGGCGCAGGCTTCTCGTCGTTCGCCTATCTCAAACATCTCAACGTCGACATGCTGAAGATCGACGGCCAGTTCATTCGCGATCTACCGAGCGACAGCAACAATCAAGTGTTCGTGCGCGCAATCGTCGACGTCGCACGCGGCTTGCACAAGCGTACCGTCGCGGAATGGGTAGAAGATCAGGCAACACTCGACATGCTGCGGGCGTTCGGCGTCGATCTCGCGCAGGGCTACTACCTGGAATATCCGACGGCGCAACATCCCTGGCTTGCCCAGCCGCCGCCACGCAGTTACTCCGCAGGCCTATAATTCGAATCCGCGCGTGGCGATATCCGCGGCGAAGTGCCTACAGCGGAACAGTTTGCGGCGCCCCGCCAACATCTGGGCGAACATCAGTAAACATCGTGGCGCGCATCGTAGCGAAACCGTAACAATCCGAAGCATCGTTTTCCAGGACAATCCCTATGGCCCGTATGGTGAACTGCGTCAAGCTGCAACGCGAAGCGGAAGGACTCGATTTCGCGCCGTACCCCGGCGAGATCGGCAAGCGCATTTACGACAACGTATCCAAGCAGGCGTGGCAAGCATGGCTGGAACAGCAGAAGATGCTGATCAACGAGAACCGGCTGAGCCTGGCCGATGCGAAGGCGAGAAAATATCTGGAGGAGCAGATGGTGAATCACTTTTTTGGTACCGGCGCCGATCGCGCCAGCGGTTACGTGCCGCCCGACTCGCACTGAGCACTACGCGTCCACGATAGTTGCGCCGCAGCGATTGCGTCGCGCACCGGCGCCAAGCAGCGCACGCCGGAACATCCGCCCCGGCAAAACCGCGGGTCAACCTAAGCAAACATTCAATATGCCGCGCGAGCTCGAAACGGAGCAGCCCATCCTTACCGATTCGCCGACGACGCCAGCCGTGCGCGTCAAGCGCGAACGTAAGAGCAAAATCAGCGAGAGCGGCCCGCCGCTACAGTTGCTAAACCGCGAGCTCGGGCAGCTCGAGTTCAATCGCCGGGTGCTCGCGCAGGCCGCAAATCCCAGCGTTCCACTGCTGGAGCGGCTACGCTTTCTGTGCATCGTCAGCAGCAATCTCGATGAATTCTTCGAGATCCGCGTCGCCGGACTGAAAGCGCAGATCGACGAAGGCGCCGACACACCGGGCGCCGATGGCGTGCCGCCATCGCTGGTGTTTCGCGAGGTCGCGCGCCAGGCGCACGAGTTCGTCGACAACCAGTACGCGCTGTTCAACGACGGCGTCGTGCCGGCACTGGCAAACGAAGGCATCGAATTCTGGCGGCGCGCGCAATGGACGCCGGCGCAACGCGAGTGGATCCGCGATCATTTTTTTTGCGAGCTGATGCCTGTGCTGACGCCAATCGGCCTCGATCCCGCGCATCCGTTCCCGCGCATTCTGAACAAGAGCCTCAACTTCGCCGTGCAGCTTGCCGGGAAGGACGCGTTCGGCCGCAAGTCCGGGGTCGCGCTGGTGCAGGCACCACGGGTGTTGCCGCGCGTAATCCGCTTGCCGGAAGACATCGCCGGCTGTCCGCACGGATTTATCTTCCTGTCGTCGGTCATTCACGCGCATGTCGGCGAGTTGTTCTCCGGCATGCAGGTCCTCGGCTGCTACCAGTTTCGCGTGACACGCAACAGCGATCTGTTCGTCGACGAAGAAGAAGTGAAGAATCTGCGCATCGCGCTGCAAGGCGAGCTGCCGGAACGGCGCTTCGGCGAAGGCGTGCGGCTGGAAACTGCGCACGATTGTCCGGCCGACATGACCGAATTTCTGCTGCAGCAATTCGGACTCGGCACGGACGATTTGTATCAGGTCAACGGTCCGGTGAATCTGGTTCGGTTGATGACGATTCCCGACCAGGTGGATCGACCCGACCTCAAATATCGGCCGTTCACCCCCTGCGTTCCCGGCGCGCTGGTGAAGCGCCCGGACATCTTCAGCGCGATGGCGAAAGCCGACGTCCTGCTGCACCATCCGTTTCAATCGTTCAAACCGATCATCAGCTTCATCGAACAGGCCGCGAAAGATCCCGACGTCGTTGCGATCAAGCAGACCGTGTACCGTACCGGCGCGGACTCGGAGATGATGCAGATCCTGGTGGACGCAGCCCAACGCGGCAAAGCCATCACCGTCGTCGTCGAATTGCTCGCCCGCTTCGACGAAGAAGCCAACATGAGCTGGGCGTCGCAGCTCGAACAAGTCGGCGCGCACGTGATCTACGGCATCGTCGGCCACAAGACGCACGCAAAACTGGCAATGGTGGTCCGCCGCGAAGGCGGCCGCCTGCGTCGATACTGCCATCTGGGTACGGGCAACTATCACTCGCGTACGGCTGTTCTGTACACGGACTTCGGTGTGCTCACCTGCGACGAGGCGATCTGCGATGACGTGAACGACATATTCATGCAGCTCACCGGTCTCGGCAAGGCAAGCAAGCTGCGCCACCTCTGGCAATCGCCGTTCACCCTGCATCCGCGCCTGCTCGCGGCAATCAAGCATGAGATCGAGCAGGCCAAGGCGGGCAAGAAGAGCGGCATCATTGCCAAGATGAATGCGCTGCTCGAGCCGGGCGTCATTGCGGCGCTGTACGAAGCATCGACCGCCGGCGTTGAAATCGATCTGATCGTGCGCGGCGTTTGCGCCCTGCGTCCCGGCGTGCCGGGCATGTCGGAAAATATCCGCGTGCGTTCGATCATCGGCCGCTTTCTCGAACATCACCGGATCTATTATTTCGAGAGCACGGGCTCGGTGTATCTCTCCAGCGCCGACTGGATGGATCGCAATTTTTTCCGTCGCATCGAAGTCGCGTTTCCCGTACTCGACAGCAAGCTCAGCAAACGCGTCATCGACGAGGGACTCAAACCGTATCTCGCGGACAATCTGCAGGCGTGGGAGATGCAGCCCGACGGTCACTACGAGCATCTGCAGCCTGCGCGCGGCCCGGGCTACTGCGCGCAGATCGAGTTGCTCGAACAGCTGGCCGCACCGCGCGCGGTCGACGAGCCGGTCGCACGCAAACGAAAGGCGAAACGTAAGCAAAAAGGCTGACCTCGTGGCGTTTGAGATCGAGCTCAAGCTCGCGATCGAGCCGTCGCAGATTCCGGCTCTCAACCGTCTGCAGATGCTTAAA